>DATBBD010000166.1:0-13992 GCA_036271175.1 Polyangiaceae bacterium
GGTCGTTCGGCCGCCCGTGCCACCGAGCCCGTCCCCGCCGCTGCCCTCGACGGTCGTAGCGCCGCCGGCCGAGCCGCTACTCCCGCCGAGGTTCGAAACGCCGCCCGACCCGTCCGCCGTTCCGAGCCCGGCGCGTCGTTCCACGGTCCCGCCGCAACCGGCAAGCACGACCGCGAGCACGACGACGGCATCGACCGACCTCACGGCACGCAGGATAGCAGCCGGCGGGGCCAACGATCGAGTTGCCGCGGCCGCTCACGTCTCGAGCCCGGCGTGCCCGGCGAGCGCGTCGGCGATGCGCGTCGCGCGCGCACGGAGCGCCGCTTCCCGAACCCAAAGATCGTCCGAAGGCGCGACCGAATCCGTCAAATCGACGTAAATCTTGAGCTTCGGCTCGGTACCGCTCGGACGCAGGAACGCACGGCCTTCCGCGCCGAAGTCGAGCGCAACGAGCGGCGTCACGCCGAGCCAGGGCGCGCGCGCGCTCGCACCGAGACGGTAGTCGACGACGGAGTGCACCTTCGTGCCGTCGAGTGCGACCGGGAGCGATTGGACGATGCCGTCGACGGCGCGCGCGATACGGGCCGCGCCGTCGCGGCCCGGAAGCACGACGCTCTTCTGCACGCTGACCCAGAGACCGTGCCGGCGATAGAGCGCTTCGAGTCGTTCGAGCACGCTTCGTCCTTCGGCGCGCGCGTGCGCGGCGAGCTCGGCGAAGAGCACCGCGGCGCTCACGCCGTCCTTGTCGCGGACGAAGCGGCCGGCGGCGTATCCAATCGCCTCTTCGAAGCCGAACGCGAAGCGAACGCCGTCGCGTGATTCGAGCGCCATCGCGGCGTGCGCGATCCATTTGAAACCGGTGAGCGTGCGTTCACAGCGGGCGCCGTGAGCCTGCGCGATGTTCTCGAGCATCGGGGTCGACACGATCGTCGACACGACGAGCGGAGTCGGCGTGCGCGGGGCGTGCTCGAGCACGAAATCGGCAAGGAGCACGCCGATCTGGTTTCCGCTGAGCGCGATGAAACGGCCGGCCGCCGTGGGGACGGCGGCGGCGAGACGATCGGCGTCGGGGTCGTTCGCGAGAACGAGCGCGGCGCCGTCGTGTTTCGCGAGCGTCATGACGCGATCGAGCGCGCCGGGCTCCTCGGGGTTCGGAAAGTGAACGGTCGGAAATGCGCCGTCGGGTTCGGCTTGCTCCGGGACGACGCGCACGTCGGAAAAACCGCGGCGGCGGAGCGCTTCGCGCGCGAACCGGAGGCCGACGCCGTGCAGCGGCGTGTACGCGATGCGCAGGGTCCGATCCGCGTGCCCCCCAAAAATAAGGGCGTCGATTTCCCCGTAGTAGCGTTCGACGAGCGACGCGCCGATCCCTTGGGCGAGAGGATGCTCGACGTCGATCGTGAACGACGCGCACGGAATCGAGGATGCGCCGGGGCCTTTCGCCATGCGCGCTTCGATGGCGCGATCGAGCGGCGGCACGACTTGCGCGCCGTCTGCGGCGTAGAGCTTGTAACCGTTGTAGTCCGCGGGGTTGTGGCTCGCGGTAATGACGATGCCGGCGGTCGCGGCGAGCGCCCGCACCGCATACGCGACGAGCGGCGTCGGAACCGGTTCCGGAAAATAACGAACCGGAATGCGCACGGCGACGAGGACACCGATGGCGGCTTCGGCGAACGCGCGGCTCGACGTGCGCGCGTCGAACCCGACGGCAACGGGACGGCTCCGCGCGTCGGGGTCGCAACGGACGAGCTCTTCGGCGAGGGCGTGCGTCGCGCGCATGACCACGGCGCGGTTCATGCGTGCCGGACCGGCGCCGACGATGCCGCGAAGACCCGCGGTGCCGAAGTCGAGCGGCCGCTCGAAGCGTTCGCGGAGCTCGTCGAGATCGCGCGCCGCGGCGAGGGATTCGAGCTCGCGACGAGTAGCAGGATCTGGGTCCGCTTTGGCCCAGTCGAGCGCCGCGGAGACGGCGGAAGCGAGCGCACCGTGATCGGAGGGCGCGCCCGGGCGATGCGCGTTGCTCATGACGGCCGTGCAAGCGCTTCGGCGAGCGACGTGTCGTACGTCCCCGCCGCGAAGCGAGAATCGGCGAGGACCGTCCGCAAGAAGTCGAGGTTCGTCGCGCGCGGACCCTTCGGCCCGGCGAGGCGAAGCTCCGTCGCGGCAAGCGCCGCGTCGAGTCGTGCGATCGCCTCTGTGCGGTCTTCGCCATACGCGACGACCTTGGCGATCATCGGATCGTAGTACGACGTGACCTCGCCGCCCTCTTCGACGCCGCTGTCGATCCTCACGCCGGGCGCTTCCGCGGGCCAAGCGAGCCGCTCGATGCGGCCCGGCTGGGGAATGAACCCCTTCTTCGGATCTTCAGCGTATACGCGCGCTTCCACGGCGTGGCCCGAGCGGGATCCGGCCAGCACGGTGGCCGGAATCGGTTTGCCCGACGCGACCTCGAGCTGCAGTTCCACGAGGTCGAGTCCGGTGACCATTTCGGTGACCGGGTGCTCGACTTGCAGGCGCGCATTCACTTCGAGAAAATACAAGGCGCCGCTCTGATCGGACACGAACTCGACGGTGCCCGCGCCTTCGTACGCGGCGGCCTCGACGATGCGGAGCGCGTCGGCAAAGAGCCGCTTGCGGCGCTCTTCGCCGTCTGGACCCTGAAAGAACTGCGCCGGTGAGGGCGACTCTTCGATGATCTTCTGGTGGCGCCGCTGCACGCTGCACTCGCGTTCGCCGAGCGCCACGGACGCGCCTTGCTTGTCGCGAAACACCTGCACCTCGATGTGCCGCGGCGCATCGACGTATTTTTCGAGATAGACGCGCGCGTCGCTGAACGCGGCCTTGCCGCGCGCGGCGCACGTCTCGACGGCCTTCGCGAGATCGCCCGCGGCCCGCACGATCTGCATGCCGATCCCGCCCCCACCTCCGGCGGCTTTGACGAGCACGGGAAACCCAATCGATTGGGCGGCACTTTCGACGGCACTCGCGTCCGCGGGATCGAGCGGGCCGTCGGTGCCCGGCGGAGGCGCGACGCCGACCGAACGCGCGACGGCGCGCGCCGTGATCTTGTCGCCGAAGGCCTCGAGCGCCGACGGTGGAGGGCCGATGAACGTCGCGCCCGCGGCGGCGACGGCCCGCGCAAAGTCGGCATTTTCGCTCAAGAGCCCGTAACCCGGGTGCACCGCGTCCGCGCCGGTTTCGCGGATCGCAGCGACCAGCGCTTCGACGTTCAAGTAACTGTCTTTGACCGGCGGCGGCCCGAGCCGCACGGCGCGATCGGCGAAGGCCACGTGCGGCGTCGCTTGATCGGCGTCGGAATAGACGGCCACGGTTTCGATACCGAGCCGCCGGCAGGTACGCATCACGCGCAGCGCGATTTCACCGCGATTCGCTACGAGGATTCGTCGGAACACGCCGCCTCCGTTCGCCTCCGCGCGAGGCGTTCTTTGAGCACCAGCTGGCCGCAAGCCGCGTCCACGTCGTCGCCGCGCTGTTTTCGGACGAACGCGCTCAAGCCTTCGTTCGCGAGGAGCTCGCGGAACGCCTGGACGCGCGCCTCGGTCGGCGGCTGAAACGCCGCGCCGATGACCGGGTTCATCGGAATGAGGTTCACTTTGACGCGAATGCCGCGGAGCACCTTCGCAAGCTCGCGCGCGTGCGACAGCTCGTCGTTCACGCCCGCAAGGAGCGTGTACTCGATCGTGATGCGACGGCGCTTCGGGAGCGGATATTTTCGGAGTGCGTCGAGCACTTCGGCGACCGGATAGCGGCGGTTCATCGGCATGATGCGTCCCCGGACCGCGTCGTTCGGCGCGTGGAGCGACAGCGCGAGCCCGACCTTGCCGTCGAAATCTTCGCCGAGTTTGCGAATGCCGGGCGCGAGCCCGACGGTGCTCACCGTGATGCGGCGCGGGCTCATGCCGAGCCCCTCGGGATGCATGAGCAAGCGAATCGCGCGCGCCGTCTCGTCGTAGTGATGGAGCGGTTCGCCCATCCCCATGAAGACGAGGTTGCGGAGGCGTTCACCGGGATCGAGATGACGGCGTGCTGCGAGCACCTGCGCGACGACTTCGGCCGCGTCGAGGCCGCGTTCGAGGCCGGCCTGACCGCTCGCGCAAAACGTGCACCCCATCGCGCATCCGATTTGCGTCGAGATGCACAGCGTGACGCGTCCGTCCCAGTCGGTGTCCGGGTCGTCGGGGTCGTCGTCCGGGCTGTCGGACATCGGAATGAGCACGCACTCGACCTTGCCGCCTTTTTCCAGGGAGCAGACGAGCTTCCGCGTGCCGTCGTTCGAACGATGCACCTCCGTCACCTCGAGCGGCAACGTGCGCGTCCCTTCGCCGAGGCGTGCGCGGAGCTCGCGCGGGAGATCCGTCATCAGCTCCGGATCCGTCGTGCCGCGCGCGTGGATCCACTTGAACACCTGGCGACCGCGAAACGGCCGCTCGCCGAGCGCTTCCGCGGCGCGTTCCCATTCGTCGGGCAATCGACCCACCGGATGACGTTCCACGGTCTCGGTCATCGGGGCTGTCCCTTTGCTTCGTTCCAGTAACCGTCCATCTCGTCGAGTGAGACGCCGCGCGTCGGCTTGCCCTTGTCGTCACGCGGCCAATCGCCGTGCTCTCTGCGCACGCGCTCTTCGACGTGCGCGAACCGCCGTGAAAATTCGAGGGTCGTGCCGCGGAGCGCTTCCTCGGCGTTCACGCCGTGATGCCGCGCGAAGTTCACGAGAGCGAACAGCACGTCGCCGAGCTCCGCTTGAATCCGTGCGCGGTCGCCGCCCTGCACCGCGTCGTCGAGCTCGCCGAGCTCTTCCTGCACCTTTTCGCGCGACCCTTCGGCGTTCGGCCAATCGAACCCGACGCGGCTCACTTTCTCGCTGAGCTGGGCGGCGCGCTCGAGGGCCGGCAATGCGCGCGGCACGCCATCGAGGAGCGGACGATTCTGCTTTTCGCGGCGCTTGATGGCGTCCCAGTTCGTCACCACCTCGTCGGCGTTCGCCACCTCCGCGTTCGCGAACACGTGCGGATGCCGCCGCACGAGCTTCTCGCAAATCGCGCGAATCGGGTCGTCCGGGCCGAACGTCCCTTGCCGCCGGCCGAGCTCCGACAGGAACACGATCTGGAGCGCCAGATCGCCGAGCTCGTCCGCGAGCTCCTTCGGGTCGCCGTCGTCGATCGCGTCCATCACTTCGCACGCCTCTTCGAGGACGTATTTGCGAAGCGAGCGAAAATCCTGCTCGCGGTCCCACGGGCAGCCGTCCGGCGCGAGCAAACGCTGCATCAATTCGACCAGCGCGACGAAGGTCTGGCCCCGCTGCTCGTCGAGCGGCAAGGGCGCCGGAACCGCAAAGGAACGAGCCATCTTTTCCGGCACAGCGCATAACACGTTCGGAGCCGAACGCTACGGCGCCCCCCGGACACCCCGACGAATAGGGCCTGGAATACGGCTCGCCGGACACGCGGCTCCTCTTGTAGCGTGCGGGGTACATGTCGGGCCGCCCACGCGCGCGGCTGTTCGCCCCGACCCTCGGGCGAGCGCTGCGCCACCGCAACTACCGTCTGTTCTTCGCCGGACAGACGACGTCGCTCATCGGCACGTGGATCACCCGCGTCGCGACGAGCTGGCTCGTCTACCGACTCACCGGGTCGACCCTGGCGCTCGGCGTCGTCGGCTTCGCAGGACAAATCCCGACGTTCGTCGTCGCGCCGTTCGCCGGAGTGTGGGTCGATCGCTGGAACAAGCACCGGGTGCTCGTGCTCACGCAGGCGCTCGCGTTGCTCCAATCGGCGGCCCTCGCGGCGCTCGCGCTGACGGGCACCATCACCGTCGCGTGGGTGGTCGTCCTCGGCATCGTTCAGGGTCTCGTCAACGCTTTCGACATTCCCGCGCGGCAGTCGTTCGTCGTCGAGATGGTGAACGACCGCGAAGATCTGCCGAACGCGATCGCCTTGAACTCGTCGATGGTGAACGCGGCGCGCCTCCTCGGTCCGTCGATCGCCGGCGTGCTCATCGCCGCGGTGGGCGAAGGATGGTGCTTTGCAGTCGATGCAGCGAGCTACCTCGCGGTCATCGCGTCGCTCCTCGCGATGCGCGTCTCGGTGGTCGAGAAACCCCCGAAGAACACCCACCTGCTTACCGAGCTCTCGGAAGGGTTCAAATACGCGGCCGGCTTCGTTCCGATTCGAAACGTGCTCCTCTTACTCGCGCTCGTGAGCTTCATGGGCATGCCCTACACGGTGCTCATGCCCGTGATCGCGACGCGCGTCCTGTCGGGCGGCGCGCACACGCTCGGCTTTCTCATGGCCGCGAGCGGGCTCGGGGCTCTTCTCGGGACGCTCTACCTCGCATCGCGAAAGACCGTGCTCGGGCTCGGCCGACTCATCGCGTTCGCGGCGGCCGTGTTCGGCACCGGGCTCGTCGCCTTCTCCCATTCGCGAGAATTCTGGCTGTCGTTCGCCCTTCTCGTTCCGACGGGCGCGGGCATGATGATTCAAATGGCGGGAAGCAACACGATCCTTCAGACCTTGGTCGACGACGACAAGCGCGGCCGCGTGATGAGCTTCTTCGCGATGGCGTTCTTCGGGACCGTCCCATTCGGTAGTCTGTTCGGGGGCACGATGGCGGCGCGATTCGGGGCCCAGAACACGATCCTCGTCGGCGGCGTGAGCTGTATCGTCGGCGCTGCGATGTTCCTGCGCGCGTTGCCCGAGCTCCGCCGTTTGGCGCGTCCGACTTACATTCGGCTCGGCATCCTCTCCGACGTTCCGGACGAGTAACGCGCGCCGAACCAGGCCGACGCATTGCCGAATCCAGCAGGCAGTCCCGCCGCGCGCGACGACACCCGGCTCGGTTCGTGGGCCGGATCATTCCATTTTTGCAAGGGCGCGCGGGCGGCGAAGGGCTCGCTTGCGCGCACTTTTTCGTCGTCACGGAAACAGGCTCTTTGACGCGCGATGGCACTGGCTCGGCGGTGAACATTCGGCGAGCCTGGTGCTACGTTTGTTCGTTATGCCCTCGGCGCCCTTACGACACGCGAAGGGAGTGAGCTTCGGCGGACTCGCGAAGCTTCTCCGTCAGCAGCGCGCGAAGCAGCCGTTCGTCTGTTCCCCGAGGGCGACCGAGCTCCTCGAGCTGAACATGCTTCCCACCGAATGGTATCCGCTCTCCGATCTTCACGAGCTCCTCGCCGTCATGGACCGCGAAGTCCTCAAAGGTGACGAGGAAGCGGGGATCAAGCTCGGCACCGGGGGCGCCATCAAGGCCTTGAAAACGTATCACAAGGGCTTCCTCAAGCCCGGCGATCCCGAGGGCACTTTGTTGGCGATGCAGCACGCGTGGTCGCGCTATTTCGATTTCGGGACGCTCGCCGTGACCAAAGAATCCGCGAAGACGATGCAGTTCGTCGTCGGAGGCTACTCGGACGTCCCGGTTTATCACGGCGGGACCATCATCGGCTGGCACGTCGCCGCGGCGATCAGCGCCGGGTCGCCGCGCGCTTCGGCGGAGATCCTCGAGCGCCCCTGGATCAAGGGATTCGGAAACCTGGTCTACCGCATTCGGATCTGACGCCGGGCGCGAACGCGACGCGGACCGTATCTCGGCGTCCGGTATCTCGTCGTATGCTCGCGCGCGATGACGCGACGGTTCGAAGGGCTCGCCGGGGTCGCGCGATCTTCGAGCTTCGCCGTCGTCGTCGGGGCCGTCGTCTTGCTGTCGGCGGCTTTCTACAATCGCTTCCCCCTCACCTTCTGGGACACCCGCGCGTACGTCGAACATGCCGGCACTCTCGTGCCGCGCCCGGACCGACTCATCGGCTACAGCCTGTTCATTCTGGCCACGAGCCTCCACGTCTCGCTCTGGCCGGTGGCGATCGCGCAATGCCTGCTCGTGTCGTGGCTTCTCTTCGTCGTGAATCGAACGCTCTTCGGCGACGGGGCGTCGCTTCGTCATCTCGCCGTCGTCGTCCTCCTCGCGGCATCCACGGCGCTGCCGTGGATCGCCGGGCAGCTGATGCCGGACGTGTTCACGTCGTTGCTCGTGCTCGCGCTCTTCGTCCTGCTCGAAGACCGTGCGCTCGGCGGCGTGCGTCGCACGGCGCTGCTCGGCCTCGTGGCGCTCTCGGTGAGCGTGCATTTGACGCATTTTCCACTCGGATTCGGCGTCCTCGCGAGCTTCGCCGGCGCGGTCTGGTTCACGAAAGGGCGCGTTTCTTGGTCTCGGTTTCTCGCCCCCGCGCTCGCGCTCGTGTCGGGCCTCGCTGGCATTGCGGCGTTCAACTTCGCCGAAAGTGGCAAGGTCTCGCTCGCGGCCGGAAGCGACGCGTTTCTCCTCGGACACCTCGTCGATTCGGGCATCGCCGAGCGCATGCTCGACGAGCATTGTCCGGAGCGAGGGTACCTACTCTGCCCGTATCGCAGGGCGTTCCCGATGACTGCGGATGAGTTTCTCTGGGACGACAAACTCGACCTCGACCCGTGGCATCACCCGGCGATCATCGCGAAGGAAGCGCATCGGCTCCTCGAAGATTCGCTCGTCGAACATCCGGCAATGCACGTCCGGGTCGCGCTCTCGTACAGCGCTCGGCAACTCGTGACGTTTCGAACCGGCGAAGGCCTCGACGCCGACGCCGTGCCCCTCGTCGAACCTCGCATCGCGGAGTTCTCGCCCGTGGACCTTCCC
Organism: Polyangiaceae bacterium; assembly: GCA_036271175.1. Lineage (GTDB taxonomy): Bacteria > Myxococcota_A > Polyangia > Polyangiales > Polyangiaceae > DASZVB01. The sequence continues at coordinate 8,686 of DATBBD010000166.1, forward strand.
GCGTATCGAAGCGCGCGCCAGCAAGCGAACGCTATCCCCGTCGGCGCGCTTCGTCGGTTCCACACGCCGGTCGGCGCCGCGGCGTTGCTCCTCGGCCTCGCGTTTCTCGCCGTTTCCCGATTTCCGAACCTGCTCTCCCCTCGACTCGACCCCGCGGTGCGTTTCGTGAGCGTTCTCTGGACGGTGCTCGTCATCAACGCCGTGCTCGCCGGTAACCTCTCCGGCGTGACGGATCGCTACGGTTCACGACTGGTCTGGCTCATGGTCTTCGCAATGCTGGCCATTGGAGCGGATGCGCTCTCGTCGGGACGCCTCGGGACACGCCGGTAGTCGGGCACCGGCGACCTGCTACGGTCGCGCGGTGCGCCCGCTCATCGCGTTCATCTCTTGCTTGCCCTGCTTCATCGCGTGTGCCCGCGCGCCGGTCGCGAAAGAGGCGTCGTCTGCCGCGACATCGGCAACCACGACGGCCGACGTCGCGTGGACGAGCGCGCTCGATCGCGCGCATATTTTGGTGGGGCGGATCTGGGACGTCGCGGCGCGGAGGTTCGTCGATGAACGGACGCTGACGAGCGCCGTCGTGGCGGCGCCGCTCGTCGTCTTGGGCGAGCAGCACGACAACGCCGATCATCACGTGCTCGAGGCGCGGCTCATCGGGGCGATGAGCGCTGCGGGACGGCGGCCGGCGCTCGTCGCGGAGATGCTCGACGAAACCGTGCAGCCGAAGATCGACGAGGTCGTCGCGGCGCATCCGAAAGACGCCGAGGCGTTCGCGCGCGCCGTGGATTGGGAGCATTCGGGGTGGCCCGCGTGGAGCCTGTATCGACCCGTGTTCGCGAGGGCGCTCGGCGCCGGGCTTCCGATCGTCGCCGCGGGGCTCGAGCGCGAGCGCACGATGACCATCGCGCACGACGGCCTCGCCGCCGTCGACCCCGCCGTCGTTCGGACGTTCGACCTCGCCGCGCCGGTGCCGGCCGACGTCGAGAGCGCGCTCGAAAGCGAGATGAGGGAAGCGCATTGCGGTCTCTTGCCCGAGTCGATGCTCGCCGCGATGGCGCTCATTCAGCGGGTGCGCGACGCGGTGATGGCGACTCACCTGACCGACGCCACGCATTCGGACGGCGCGGTGCTCGTCGCCGGCGACGGACATGCGCGGAGCGATCGCGGCGTGCCGGCACTCGTGGCGCGGTCGCTCCATCGACGGGTGCTCGCCGTCGGTCTCGTCGAGGTTCGCCACGATTGGACCGCGCCCGAACAATACGGCGAAATATTCTCGACCTCGGCAGCGGCGCAACCGTCGGGCCCGTTGCCGTTCGACTACGCGTGGTTCACGCCGCGCGCGAGCGACGCCGACCGTTGCGCGGAGCTCCGCTCGCGCGGACACCAGAAAAATCCTAAGCTCGCTGCCCCGTGAACGAATCCATCTTGCTGAACGAGCGGCGCGGCCCGGTGGCGACGCTCACACTGAACCGCCCTCGCTCGAAGAACGCGTTGAACCCCGAGCTCATCGCCGAGCTCGGACACGCGCTCCGCCTCATCGTGTCGAGCGACGTGCGCGTCGTGGTGCTGACGGGCGCCGGCGGCGCCTTTTGCTCCGGCGCCGACCTCAAGGAGGGCCTGAGCGGCGCGGACGCCAGCAACTCCGGCCTGACCATCGATGCGCTCCACGAACTCATTCGACTCATCGCCACGGCACCGCAGCCGTTCATCGCCGCGATCGACGGCGCGGCAGTCGGGTTCGGCTGTGACCTCGCGCTCGCGTGCGATTTACGAGTGATGTCGTCGCGGGCGTATTTGCAGGAAATTTTCGTCAAAATCGGTCTCATGCCGGACGGCGGCGGCACGTTCTGGGTGCCGCGGCTCGTCGGGATGGGTCGCGCGATGGAGTACTTGCTCCTCGGAACGCGCCTCGACGCGCCGCTCGCACGCGAGGTGGGTCTGGCCAACCGAGTGGTCGAACCGCCGCTGCTCCACTCCGAGGTCGTCGAGCTGTCGGACCAGCTCGCCGCGGGGCCGCCGCTCGCGCAGGAACGCATCAAGCGGGCGCTTCGAGCAAGCCTCGCGGGCGGCCTCGACGAGGCGCTCCACCGAGAGAAGACGAATCAGCTCGAGCTGCTTCGCAGTAAGGACGTGCTCGAAGGCGTGACGGCGTGGGCCGAACGCCGCCCGCCGTCGTTCAAAGGCGAGTAGCGCTCACGCGTCCGCACCTGCGACGCGATGCGACGGTAGTGCGCCCTAAAATAAATGCCGTTCGGCGCGTCGCTCGCGGCGGCGTCGCGTTCAGAACAAATAGCGCTCGCCGGAGTCGCACAGGATCGTGACGACCTTGCCGGCGGGGTGGCGCTTGGCGACCTCGACGGCGGCGTGGACGTTGGCGCCCGACGAGGGACCGACGAGCAGGCCTTCTTCGCGCGCGAGGCGGCGCGCCATGCGCTCGGCAGCGACGTCGGTGACGGTGACGACTTCGTCGATGACGCTGCGGTCGAGGATTTTCGGGACGAAACCGGCGCCGAGCCCTTGAATGCCGTGCATGCCGGGGGGGCGGCCGCTGAGGACGGCACTCTGCGCGGGTTCGACGGCGATGATGCGCACTTGGCGGCCGAGCTCGCGTCGCAGGCGTCGACCGACGCCGGTGATGGTGCCGCCGGTGCCGACGCCGGCGATGAACGCGTCGAGGACGCCGCCGGTTTGTTCGAGGATTTCCGCGGCGGTGCCGTGCTCGTGGCTGTCGGGGTTCGCCGCGTTCTCGAACTGGCTCGGCATGAACGCGGACGGCGTGCTCTTGACGATGTCGTGAGCTTTTTCGACCGCGCCGATCATGCCGTCGGTGGCCGGTGTGAGCACGATCTCGGCGCCATAGGCGCGCAGGATGTAGCGGCGCTCGACGCTCATGTCTTCGGGCATGACGAGCACGCACTTGTACCCGCGGAGCGCGGCGATCATCGCGAGGCTGATTCCGGTGTTGCCGCTCGTCGCTTCGACGAGGGTCGCGCCTTCGGTGAGCCGGTCTTCGCGCTCGGCGGCGATCACCATCGACAGCGCGGGCCGATCCTTCACGCTGCCGCCGGGGTTCAGAAATTCCGCTTTTGCCCAGACCGCGGCGCCGCCTTCAGGGCTCAGCCGCGCGAGCCGCACGAGGGGCGTGTGCCCGACCAAGCCGAGAGGACCTTCGTCACTGGTCGTCGCCGCGCGCCGAGCCGGCTCGGCCGTTTCGGCGTCGCGACCTCGGCCCGATCCGGCGCGTGTCGTCATCCAGCGGGACGATACCTCGCCGGCCGACGCCCGTCAGCGCGGCTCGACGACATGCGCCGGCGCGTCGCCCACCGAGAGCGCGTGCCCCGGCGACGCCGCGTCGGCAGAGAGCAGCGCCATCGCGACGGCACCGCCGAACAGAGCGCTCTCTGCCGCGCTCTTGGTTTCGCCGACGACCGAGCCCGCGACGTCGCGCACGGCGGTGCCCGGCGTGGGTGGCCCCTGTCCGCCCGCTTGCCCCGCGTCCAAGGCGACGATAGCGAGCCGGCGCTTCACCTTGCCGCGCATGTCTTGCATGCACACGGCTTCTTGCCCGAGATAGCAGCCCTTGGTCCACGAAACGGCGCGGCGATCGAGCGACGCCTCGTGCGGGTTCTGCTGCTCGGTCATGTCCACGCCGTAGAGCGGCACGAGCCGTTCGACGCGGAGCCGCTCCCAATCTCCGGCGGTCGCCCAGACGACGTCCTTCATCGACGTGAGTGCGTGACGCACGCCGTCCACGGCAGCTCGTGGGACGACGAGCGCTGCGCCGCCGAGCCCGGTCCAATCGATGGTCGCCGCGGCGCCGCCGTGTTCGGTCGACAACCGCCCGGCGAGGTCCGCCGACAGCGGACCGTGCAGCATGAGCCAGGACCACTTCGGGGACGTTTCCGCAACCTCCGCGTCCTCCATGATCAAAAATCGTCCCAGGTGCTCCTCGGCGCGCGGCACGACGCTCTCGAGGATCCCGAGCTGCACCGCACCTTCCGCGGCGACGACCGTGACGTCAGCGAGGATCTTTCCAGGCTTGGTGAGAAGCAATCCCCACCGCCCTGCGCCATCGGGAAGGTCGGCCACATCGCAGGTGACCAAACCCTGGAGCCAGCTGAGTCGCTCGGACCCGGTGACGGTCAACGTACCGAGGTCCGGCCGAGGAACGACGAGCGCGCCACGCCGCGCCGCATGATCGGAGGGAAACACGCCGGAAGAATTGGGCGCCGCGCTCGAAGCGTCAACGCCCGAACGAGTCATTCGATCGGAACGCCTTCGTCCACGACCGGATAAATGACGCCCTCTTTGACCGAAACGGCGTGCTCGTTCTTGTCGGCACCGACGAGAAGAAGAGAAACGCCTACTTGCCGGTTCGCGTTGATGAGACTTTGGGGTTCGCCGTCGTCCATGGTGACGACCTTCTTTCCCTGGATCTCCACGATTTCGTCGCCCGAGTGGATGCCGGCGCGCGCCGCCGGGGATTCGACGAGCACGCGCGTCACGGAGATCGCGCCGCCGGTCTTGAGCTCGTATGCGAACCCGAGCCCCCACCGCGCGTGTGCCGGTTCCACCTTCATTTGGATGTGAGCGCCGCTGTCACAATCGATGTCCACGGGCGCCGGTCCGACCTCGTCGAGCAGGTCGTGCACATTTTTCACGCAGATGGGCCGGTTGTTGAGGGCATTGCTGTCCCAGAGCTCGACGCGATAACGCGCGCCGGCTTTGAGGCGATAATTCGCTGCCGTCTTGTCCGGCCAGGTCGGTTGAAGCGTGTTGGACTGTACCGGGGTGCGCAGAAGCTCCTTGTCGTTCACGAAGAGGATCGCAAAGGGGTCGGGTGCACTTCCGCCGATGGCATCCCACTGCCGGCCATCCCGGGTTCGGTCGGGGATCGTCGCGGAAGTGAACGACATGAACGCGAGATCGCTCGGCGGCGGTGGCACGAGCGGACGGCCCGGCGGCGGGGCGTTCACCGGAGGCGTGACCTCCGGAAAGACTGCACCACAACCCGTCAAGAGGAGCGCGCCGATGAGCGGTCGCCACGAAGCGGTCATTGCGGCCAGGCTATCGCACGCGCCCGGCGAGCGAAAGGCGTACGAAATCGCAAGCCGATTTGGTGGATGCGAGAAGGCCGTTCGAGCATTATCCTAAAGGCATGGCGCGAATGTTCGGGTTCATCGGCAATCGCGCCGATCTCGGTGCACGTGTCCTGTCGTTGCAAGCGGACGTGCTCCGCGTGCGAGTGCCGCCGGGCGCACCCATGGGGTGGGGCATCGGGTTCTACCAAGCCGGCGAGGTGCTGCT
>DATBBD010000167.1:0-4254 GCA_036271175.1 Polyangiaceae bacterium
AGCGGCACGTACGCGCCCGCGAGCCCGATCACGCGGCTCGCCGTGATGACCGGACCTTGAAACAGATCGAGGTTGTAGTCGCTCGACTGGATCTGCGGCACGTCCGCGCTCGCGCCCACCGGCGTGAACGCGATCGTCAGAGCGATCGCGATCGTTACAGACCGTTGCACGAGACCACGAGACCGTTTCCGCTTGGGTCGACGTCGCACTTGCACGACTTGTACTTCTGCATCACGCAGTCGCACGTTGGCTTGGGGAGGCAATCGATCGGGATGGGCATGCACGCTGAAGCCTCGGGATCGCACGCGCTGAGGCCCCCATCGTCCATCGCGTCCGTGCCCGAATCGACGATGGGCGCCCCGCCCGAAAGTTCGACGCAGTAATTCAGCGTGCCGTCGCAGGTGCAATTCACGCAAGTGAAAGGCCCACCGCCGTTGAACGGCGTCGCGTCGGTGCCCGTCGCGTCGAACGTGCCGGCCTCGAACGGCAGTGTCGAGTCCGGGCGCGCGTCGGGGATCTCCGCGATGTCGTCGCCCATCGGAAAGGGCACCGGCGTCAGGCTGCACGCCGTGCAAACGAAAACGCCGAGCCACGCGCGCATGATTTCGTTATAAACCGGCCGAGAAAACGATGAGCACCGAAATTCGCGAGCACACGCCCGGCAAAGACGTGAACGACTTCATTCGAGCCGGCTTCGAGGTCTTTCGGTCCGACCCCATGTGGGTTCCGCCGCTCGACTTCGAGTTCAAAGAACGCCTGTCGCCGAAGCACAATCCGTTCTTCGCGCGCGCGGACGTCGCCCTCTTCACCGCGTGGAAAGACGGCAAGCTCGCGGGCCGCTGCTCCGCCACGGTCGACCGCGAGTGGCTGAAGGTGTGGAACGACGACTGCGGCTTCTTCGGCTTCTTCGACACGATCGACGATCAAGACGTCGCGAACGCGTTGATGACCGCCGCCGAGCGCTGGCTGAAATCGAAGGGCATGAAGCGCATGATCGGCCCGCTCTCGCTCTACGCGAACGACGAGATCGGCTGCCTGATCGAAGGCTTCGACTATCCGCCGAACCTCATGATGGCGCACTCGCAGAAATACCAAGCGAAGCTCATCGAGGGCACCGGCTGCGCGAAAGAGAAGGATCTCTTCTGCTGGAAGTACGACTCCGCGTCGCCGTTTCCCGATCGCGTGTTGAAGGCGTGGGAGAAGATCAAGTCGATGCCCGAGGTCACCCTCCGCTCCGTCGATCCCTCGAAGATGGAGAGCGAGCTCGCCGTCATCATGGACATCTACAACGACGCTTGGCAGGGCAAATGGGGCATGGTCCCGGCGCTTCCGGACGAGGTGAAGAAGATCGCCAAAGACATGAAGCTCATCCTCGATCCGGACATCGCCTTCATGGCCGAGATCAACGGCAAGCCCGCGGGCATGTGCATCACGCTGCCGAACTTGAACGAAGCGCTCGGCGACATGGGCGGCAAACTTTTCCCGCTGGGTTGGGCGAAGCTCCTCTGGCGCGTCAAGGTGAAGCACCCCGAATCCGCGCGGTTGATGATGCTCGGCATCAAAGGCGAGGCGCGCAGCAACGTAAAGAAATACGGCGGCCTATCGGCAGCCATGTACGTGGAGGTTGCGAAACGCGGAGCCGCCAAGGGCTACAAATGGGGCGAGCTTTCGTGGACGCGCGAGGACGACGCGCCCATCAATTTGGGCATCCGATCCATGGGCGCGAAGGTCTACAAAAAGTACCGTGTTTATCGGAAGGCGCTGGCCTAGAGGACGAAGTCCTGCGATGATCTCACGCTGAGCATGGACTCGAGCCCGCCGCCTTCATCCTCCGGTAGTGGCGTCGACATGCCGGTCGAGATCGGCGAGGTACTCGCCGGCAAATACAAGGTCGAGGACGTCCTCGGCGTCGGCGGCATGGGCGTCGTCGTCGCTGCGCGGCACATCCAGCTCGAGCAGAAGGTTGCGCTCAAGTTTCTTCGGCCCGAGGCGATGCAGAGCAAGGAAGCCGTCGAGCGGTTTCTCCGCGAGGCGCGCAACGCCGTGCGCCTGCGCAGCGAGCATGTCGCGAAGGTGACGGACGTCGGCACGCTCGACTCGGGCGCGCCGTACATGGTCATGGAGTACCTCGACGGCGCGGACCTCTCGCGCGTCGTCCACGCGACGGGATCGATCGCGATCGAAGAGGCCGTCTACTTCGTCTTGCAAGCGTGCGAGGCGATCGCCGAGGCCCACTCACTCGGCATCATCCACCGCGATCTCAAGCCGCAGAACTTGTTCGTCACGCGCCGGGTGGACGGCAAGCCGCTCGTGAAGGTGCTCGACTTCGGCATCTCCAAATCGATCGACGCGCAGGGCCTGTCGCTCACGCGCACGTCGTCGATCATGGGCTCGCCGCTGTACATGTCGCCCGAGCAGATGCGCTCGTCGAAGAACGTCGACCAGCGCGCGGACATCTGGGCGCTCGGCGTCATCTTGTACGAGCTCTTGACGGGCCGCGTTCCGTTCGAGGCCGAGTCCGTTCCCGAGCTTTGCTTGAAGGTCGTGCAGGACGAGCCGACGCCGCCGAAGGGCCTGCGCCCGGAGGTCCCCGAGGGGCTGAGCGCCGTCGTCTTGAAGTGCCTCGAGAAGAACGTGACGAATCGGTTCTCGAACGTCGCGGAGCTCGCCGCCTCCCTCGAGCCGTACTCGGCGGAGATCGCGCGCGGCTCGAGCGAGCGCATCGCGTCGACGCTGAATCTTCCGTCGCGCCCGCCGATGGTGTCGATCTCGGGAATCCATTCGCAGTCGAACCCGAAGATCGGGACCGGCGGCACCGCGTGGGGAACGACGCAGGCGCTCGAGGCGAAGAAGAAGCGCATACCGATCTTCGTCGGCGCGGGCGTCGCCGTGCTCGTCGTCTTGACGGTGGGCGTCGGGCTCGCGATGAAGAGCTCCGGGAAGAACGACACGCAAGCCGCGCCGACGCAGCCGACACAGACGGCGGCGACGGCAACGGCGGCCACCGCGACGGCGACCCCGACGCAAACGGTGACCGCACCGCCGACGGTTTGGGAGCCGATGACCGCGACGGCCACGACCACCGCGCAGCCGACGTCGACGAACGTGACGCGTCCAAGGCCCGGCGGCAGCGCAAAGCCCCTCACGGGGACTGCGTCGGCGACGACGCAAAAACCCGCGCCGACCGTGACTGCACCGCCGAAGACTTTCGAGTAGTCTCGCCTCTCAGAATGAACCGTCTGGCTTGCTTGATGTGCGCCGGGGTCGTCGCCGTGGCGGCGAGCGCGCACGCTCAAGACAACTTCCAAGCCGTCTCCGCCGCCAAGACCTTGTTCGAACAAGGCCAGAAGCAGATGGAGGACAAGAACTTCGACGCCGCTTGCCAGAGCTTCAAGGCATCGAACGAAGCCGTCGCGCGCGTCGGTACGCTCTTGAACCTCGCCGATTGCTACGAAAAAGGCGGCAAGCTCGCGAGCGCGTGGGGCGCGTACTTCGACGCGATCGCGCTCGGTCGCCGCCAGAACAAACCCGAGTACGAAGACTTCGCGCAGAAGAGTCAGAGCCGGCTCGAGCCGCTGCTCTCGAAGATGACGATCATCGTGCCGCCGGAAGTGAAGGTCGAGGGGATGAAGGTCACGCGCGACGGTCAGGCCGTCGAGCCCGTCGCGCTCGGCGTCGCCATCGCGGTCGACCCAGGCAAGCACGTGATCGAGGCGACGGCGCCGCACAAGCTCGCGTTCCACACCGAGGTCACCGTCGACGCCGCGCACAAGAACGTCGACGTGAAAATCGAGAAGCTCGCCGACGCGCCGATGGCGTGGGCGCGAACGAACCAACCGCAGATCGTCGAGAAGGTCGTCGAGGTGCCGAGCGCGGTCACGCCGCTTCGCATCGGCGGGATCGTCCTCGGCAGCCTCGGCGTTGCGGGCGTGATCGTCGGGTCGGTGCTCGGCCTCGTCGCCAACGACAAGTACCAGACCGCGCTGAAGAACGACTGCGGCGGCAACCCGAATGCGTGCACGCCCGTCGGCGTGACGAACGGCGGCACGGCGCACGATCTGGCGAACGTCGCGACGGGTTTCTTCGTCGGCGGTCTCGTCGCGGTCGCGGGCGGCGTCACGCTCTTCATCGTCGGCGCGCCGTCGCGCCCGGAGACGCAACCGGCGGCGAGCCTGCGCGTCACGCCGCTCGTCGGCGGCGCCGCGGCGACGTTCGCAGGGACGTTCTGATGCGCGCCCGTTCGCTGCTGGCCGT
>DATBBD010000168.1:0-7599 GCA_036271175.1 Polyangiaceae bacterium
GTCGCCGGGATCATCACCGACCTGAAGCTCGACACCGCGAGCGTGTGCGCCGGCCTGCTGCACGACGTCGTCGAAGACACCGAGGCGTCCCTCGACGACATCGATCGGGAGTTCGGCGTCGAGATTCGGACGCTCGTCGACGGCGTCACGAAGCTCAACAAGATCAACTTCACTTCGCAGGAAGATCGTCAGGCGGAGAACTTCCGCAAGATGGTCGTCGCGATGAGCAAGGACCTCCGGGTCCTGCTCGTGAAGATCTGCGACCGCCTCGACAACATGCGCACCCTCGAGCACATGAAGGGCGAGTCGCAGGAACGCATCGCCCGCGAGACGATGGAGATCTACGCGCCGCTCACCAACCGGCTCGGGATCCACAGCCTGAAGAGCGAGCTCGAGGATCTGTCGCTCCAATACCTCGAACCCGAATCGTACCGCGCGATCCTGAACAAGCTGGCCGCGACTCACAAAGAGCGCGAGCGATACATCGACGGCGTGTGCCGCACCCTGAAGCAGCACCTCGCCGAGATGGGGTTCGCCGCCGACATTCACGGCCGCGCCAAGCACATCACCAGCATTCACCGGAAGATGAAGGAGCAGCAGTGCGACTTCGAGCGCGTTTACGACGTGCTCGCGTTCCGGATTTGCGTGGAATCGATCACCGAATGCTATGCGGCGCTCGGCGTCGTGCACTCGAAGTGGACGCCGGTCCCGGGGCGCTTCAAGGACTACATCGCCCTCCCGAAGTCGAACATGTACCAGTCGCTGCATACGACGGTCATCGGCCCGGGCGGCAAGCGCGTCGAAGTCCAGATCCGAACCCACGAGATGCATCGGGTCGCCGAGCGGGGCGTCGCGGCGCACTGGCAGTACAAGGAGCGCGAGTCCGGCGTGAGCGCTCGCGACGCGCAGCGATTCTCGTGGCTGCGCGAGCTGACCGATTTTCAGCGCGGCTTGAAGGATCCGGCGGAGTTCCTCGAGAGCGTGAAGATCGACCTCTTCCCCGACGAGGTCTACGTGTTCACGCCGAAGGGCGAGGTCCGCGTGCTCCCGCGCGGGGCGACGCCGATCGATTTCGCGTACAGCATTCACAGCGACGTCGGCAACACCTGCTCGGGCGCTCGCGCCAACGGCCAGATCGTCCCGCTCCGGTACAAGCTCCGGAACGGCGACGTCATCGACGTCATGACGTCGACGGTCCAGCACCCGACCAAGGACTGGCTCGATTTCACGATCACCTCGCGGGCGAGAAACCGGATCCGGAGTTACCTCCGCACCGAGCAACGTGAGAAGAGCGTGAATCTCGGCCGGGAGCTCCTCGAGGCGGAGATGCACCAGAGCGGGATGAGCCTCTCCAAGCTCCAGAAGAGCGACCGCGAGCTGAAGCGGGTACTCGAGGCTCATCACGTCGGGACCGTCGAAGAGCTGTTCCTCGGGATCGGCTACGGCAAGCTGCACGTCGAGGACGTCGTGCAAGTCGTCCGCGGCACCCCGTGGGGCAATGGACCCGAAAGCGAGCAGCCGAGGCCGGGACTTCGGCCGAGCCCGATCGAGCGCATGGTGCGCAAGGTCACCGGCAAGGATCACAACGGCATCAAGGTGAACGGCGTCGACGACGTGCTCGTCCGTTACGCCAAATGCTGCAATCCGCTGCCCGGGGACGCGATCATCGGGTTCATCACCCGCGGGCGCGGCGTGACGATTCATCGCCGCGAGTGTCAGAAGGCGTTCGATACGGACCCGGAGCGGCGCGTCGAGGTCGCCTGGGACCCCGATTCGAAGATCAACCGACCGGTGCAGCTGAAGGTGACGACGTTGAACCGACCGGGGATCCTCGCGAACGTCAGCCAGGCGTTCAGCGCCCAGAAAATCAATATCAGCGAAGCGAACTGTCGCGCCGGCGACGACGGCCGTGCGTGCAATATTTTCACCTTCCCCTGCGCAGACCTCGGACAATTGAAGAGCGTGATGCGCGCCTTGTCGCGGGTGAAGGGCGTCGTGGAGGTGGAACGGACCTGGGTGGTGGCGGGGAGCGCACGGTCGTAGCCACGCGGATCCGTTCGAAATAAGTCGATCCGAGGGCTTCGGGCGCCGCTTGACAGGGCGAGCGCCGATCGGTACACACCCGAGCGAGCCGCGGGAGTAACTCAGCGGTAGAGTGCAACCTTGCCAAGGTTGACGTCGAGGGTTCGAATCCCTTCTCCCGCTCCACCCACCCCACAAGGGAACATGGGCAAAAGACATAAGCCGGAACCGAGCGATCCTCGTTCCGGCTGAGTCGTTTTGAGTAGCGGAGACTCGACGGTCAGGAATAAAAGAACCAGGTTCGCGTGTGCGTAGGTTCCGGAGTTTGGGGGAATTCCGAGACCGAAAGAAACCGCACTACACACGTGCTTGCGAAGAGCTATTAGCGAGTTCCGATGGCCGAGCCCGATGCGATCACCACCATCATCGAGACGTTGAAAGAGACTGACGAGCAGCCTCGACAGCAGATCCTCGAAATCGTGCAAGCGCTCGGGGACGCCGGCGCGCTCGGCGTCCTCGAGGAAGCGCGACGCGTACAGCAAGAAGGCGGGCTCGACGTCCGCGATGGAACGCGGCGCCGCACGCTCGGCGGCGTGTTCTTCAATCTCGCCAAGTCGAAGCTGCCGCGCTCCGAGCGCAACCGTATCTTCCGGGCACGGCCCCCGAAGGCCGACGGAGATGCCGAGACACCGGAAGACGCGGTCACGCCGGTGCCCGCGGCGGCACCGGCGCCCGCCGCCGCACCCGTCGCGACGATGAGACAACGCGTCGCCGAGGCGCCCGCGGAAGATCGTCGCCGAAGAGTCGTCGAACTTCCTTCCGGATCGCCCCGCCCCCATGGAGCCGGACCAGCACCGAGCCCGGCACTCGGCGGCCGTCGTCGGATGGTCGAAGTCGAAGTCATCCGCCACCCCGGCTTGAAACCCATCACCGAACCCATCGTGCGTTCGGGGCCCGCCGCGGTGTCGCGTCCGGCCGAGCGCGAGGCGGCGCCGCCTCCGCCGCCACAGCAGGAGTTGCGGCCGCTTCGACGGATCGTGACGGTGAGCGCCCCCCGCGACGAGTCGCCGGCGAACTCCGACGAAGCCGCGGAGCGCGTGCGCGTCGCGATCAAGAAGCTCGCTCCCGACGCACAACGCAAGCTCCTCGCGAGCCTGTTCGTCGAGTTCGGCGGCGTCATCCCGACCAAGCGAGAGGTCGCGCCGCCTGCTCCACCGCCTCCGCCTCCCAAAGCGCCGGAGTCGAAGCCCAAGATCGAAGAGCGTGGCCTCGGCGAGGGCGGACGCGAGCGCGTGCTCGTTGCCGTGACCGAAGCGCTCGGCCTCACGCCTGGCGATCTCGCCCGCGCGCTCTACGGCGACGACACCGCCGGAACGCGCGCGAAGGCCCGCGCGGTGCTCGAGCGCAGTCGTAAGCGCGACGGCTGAGCGGCGATTCGCGCCGCTTCTGCCCCCCTCGGGCCTTACGCGTTGCGAAGAAAATCGGCTACGGCGTCGACCGCGCGTGCGCGCGTCGATGGCTCGACGGCGAGATCCTGACGCATCTCGAGCTCGAGCGCGCGCCGGCCGGCCGAGCGCGCGTGACGCTCGGCCGAGTAGATGAGGCCGCTCTTGCCGGAGTACGGCTCGTTCAACGCGACGACGAATCCCGCGCGCGAGAGGCGTTCGGCGAGCGCTTCAGCCAGCGCTTGCTCGTCGTCGAAGAGCACGCCGAGCTCGACGGCGCGCTTCGCTCCTTCGTAAACGGGCGTGAAGGTGTGCACCGAAAAGACGATCTTCGCCGGGGACGCGGCCACGGCGCCGGCGACCGCGGCGTGATAGCCGTCGAAGAGAGCGAGCCGTCGCGCGCGTTCGTCGGCGTCGATGGACGCATTCAGCGCGACCTTTTTGCCCTCGGCCGTAGTTCGGAACAAGTCGACGGCGTCGGTCGTACGGTTCGGGTCGACGAGCAGGCGGCTGAATCGAGCGAGCACGCCGACAGCGCCGATCGCTCGAGTGATCTCCAGCGCGAAATCGCGGGCGCCGAGATCGTACGCCCAGTGCGTTCCGACCAGCCAACGGTCTTCGTCGGGCCATGACCACGGCGCGGGGAGACGCTCGGAAGCGTGCTCGCAGGTGACGACCGCTGCGGCGCTGACACCGGCGGACGCGACCTCGGTCGCTTCGTCAAGAACGACGTCCATCGAGCGAACGTAGAGCGAGCTCAGGCCAATGGCGAGCGGAACGCGAGCTCAACTCTCGCGCGAGCGCTGCCCGGCGCGTCGCTTGAGTCGAAACGCCACCAGAGCTCCGACGAACGCCGAAAGCGCCAATGGCGCCGTGGCGGGAGAGCCGCCCTCGTCGGTGGAGAACGAGCAACCGCTGCTCGAGCTCGCGGGTTTCGATGCGCTTCCGCCAGTTCCGCCGTGCGGTCCGCCATCTGGGGCGGGCGTCACGCAACGCGGGCCGTTGATGTAGTCGGTGTTGTAGCCGCCGAATTGGGTCCAGGTATTCTCGCACGCGGTTTGAATCGACGATGTGGCGCCGCAGGTCGTGCCGAACTGGACGTCGCACACGGTCATGATGCCGGTGAACGTCTTGCCGCCATCCGTCGATTTTCCGAACGTGAACTTCGGCTGGTCTCCCGGCGTGAAGTCGTTCGTGCCCGCATAGAGCGCATCGGGCATCCACGTGAGCCCCCACACTTGACCGTCGAAGATCTGCGTGAGCGCCGATCCTCCACTCGCGATCACGTCGGTGACCGCGGCGCCGCGGATGCCGTCGTTCGGCCCAGCGAGGAGGATCTGGGTTCCGTCGGGAGAGAACGTAAATCCCGGCAAGTCACCTTGTCCGCCGTAGAGCTGCGAGAAGCTCGATGCTCCACTTTTTCCGCCATCCTTGGTGAACCAGACCTGGTCGTCGACCGTGGTGCCGAGCCCTTCGAGGCCGTCGGCCCGAATGAACACGAGATCCTCGTTGGTCGGGTCCACGCCGGAGATCCGGATGGTCCAGATCTGCGACGGATCGAGAGTCATGGGGATCGGCGACGAGGTCCAGGTGTTGCCTCCGTCGTCCGAGCGCTCGAGAACGGCGGCGTTGGTGTTGATCGTCTGGCCGGTGACGTAGATCCGCTTGGAGTCCGAGGGCGCGAAGGCGATCTCTTGCGGAGAGAAATCGTCGGGGAGGGGGTTGGCGAACGGGGCCCACGTTTGCCCTTTGTCGCTCGAGCGAAACATCTTTCCGACGATTCCGCCGTCCACGCCGCTTCCCGTGAGCATGACGAGGTCGCTGCCGAGCGGGACCAGATCCTCGAGGAAGGTGTTGCTCCCGAACGTAGCTGGGCTGGTCGGATTCCAGTCGCAGAAGTCGGTCGACGAGTAGAGCGCCGTGATGTTCGCGACGAGGATCTGTCCGCCCGGGAGGATCATCGTCGGCACGTCCTCGGCCTGCGACCAGATCCCACCGAACACCTCGGAGCACGCGTACTGCCACGTCGCGCCGCCGTCGTTCGATCTGAAAAATCCCCAGACGTCCGACCGAAGGATGATGTCCTTTTCGTTCCCCGGCTCGAAGATGACGCCGAATCCGCGCGGAATGCCGCCGTGAGCGCTGGCATTCGACGACCACAGCGCAGTCGAGAACAACGTCCCGGCGAGCGCGAGCGTCGCCTTCCGGCAAAAGGATCCGAATCGCGAGTGAGTCATGTGCGCGGCGTAGGCTAGCACCTCTTTTGGTGCTCGCGTCCGTCGTGACGAGTCACCGCGCGCGCCGCCGAACGAGCGAACTACGCGACCGGCTACCGACCTGGTAACGATGCGTGGGCGCGTTCAGCACCGCTCGCGGCCGAGTGGACCTCCCGGTGCGTTCAACCACCGAGCGGACGCGGCGGCTTGGTGTTGCCGATGTGCAAGCCACACTCGCGCTTCGTCGTGTCTTCCCACCACCAGCGGCCCGCGCGTTCGTGCTCACCGGGAAGAACGGCGCGAGTGCAGGGTTCGCACCCGATCGAAATGAAGCCGCGCTCATGCAGCGGATTGAACGGGACCCGATTTTCGCGGATGTATGCCCAGGTTTCTGCGGACGTCCATCGCGCGAGCGGATTCAACTTCACGAGCGACCCGTCCAAGCCGGAAAACGTCCGATCGCGCTCGATGACCGGAATCGCACCGCGCGTTGCCGGGCTCTGGTCGCGACGCTGTCCGGTGGACCAAGCCCGGAGCTTTCCGAGCGCGCGCCGCAGCGGCTCGACCTTGCGGATGCCGCAGCATTCTTCGTGACCGTCCTCGTAGAAACTGAAGAGCCCCTTCTTCTTCACGAACGGTTCGAGCGCCGACGGCTCGGGCGACATCAGCGCGATCTCGATGCCGTACACGTTGCGCACTTGATTGACGAACTGAAGCGTCTCGGGGTGCAGCCTTCCGGTGTCGAGCGTGAACACGGAGAACGGCAGACCGAGCTCCGAGGCCATGTGAATGAGCGCAACGTCTTCGGCTCCGCTGAACGCGATGCCGCACTCGGCGCCGTACCGCTCGAGACCCCACCTCAAAATTTCCGACGGATGGCTCTCGGCGAGCTCCTTGGCGATCGCTTCGGGATCGGGTTCGCCGATGGGCGGGCTCTGGAGCGTCGGTGACGCGTCCGAGAGTCGTTCTTTGACGAACTTGAGCGTGCTCTCGTAAACCTCCTCGGTGCCGTCCTCGTCACGCACGATGAAGAACGGCGCGGCGCCAACATGGTGCTTCGACCCGAGCAGCATGCCGGGCGACGTCGCGTCGTTCTCGTCGGCCCACACCACCTCGTCGATTCGGTTCCAGAGGCCTCGGCTGCGCAGGAGATTTTCAGCGTGAAGACATTTTTTGCACGTGTCTCCATTCGCGAGGCGTTTCTTGACCATCGTTACATGCATTGAGGTCGCTCCCTCCGAAGGAGATTCGGAGTTTGGATATATAGTCCGCGCGGAAACGCGCAAGAGTTCCGGCGCCGTCTCACACCGAAGGTCGCGGCGCGAGCCAAAAAGCCGGAAATGCGAGCGACACGCCCGCGGAGAACGGGTGCTTTTGCGCCGAAATCGCGGTACACCGAAGGATCCCACGACATGAGCGGAACGACGAAACCCGAAGACGAGATCGACCTGGGCTGGGACGATGAAGCCCCCTCCAGCGCGCCTCCTCCGGCGGCCTCGTCGGCGGCGCCTGCGCCGAATCCACAAGCGGCGGCGCCGGTAATTCCGCCCAGGCCGGCTGCGCCGCCCGAGGCCATCGTCGCAAAGGCGAACGCCGCGAAGGGCAAGGGGATCTTCGACGTGGACTCGCTCTCGTCTCGGCCGCCCGCTCCGGCGTCGCTCGGGCCGTCGCGAGCGCCGCTCCCGCCGCGGCAAGACCCACCCACGAAAGACGTCGCCTCGCCCCGGCAAGACCCACCCGCCAAAGACGTCAGCCCGATCACGCCCCAGTCGATTCGCCTGGTTCTCCCTCCGCTCACCCCGAAGGCGACGCCCTCCGCGCCACATCCGGCCGCGTCGCCCCGAACCGCAGCACTGGCGCCGGCGACGCCCGTCGGCGCGCCGAAAGTGGCACCGACGGCGCCCGTGAGCGCGCCG
>DATBBD010000169.1:0-9084 GCA_036271175.1 Polyangiaceae bacterium
CGATAATTGCCGACGCAGAAGTTCGGCTGGGCCGCCACGCTCCGCCGTAGCGCTTCGATCGCGCGGTCGAGATCGCCCTTTTCCAGGTACGCCCAACCGAGGTTTCCCCAAGCATTTTCAGGGGTCTGGTAGAGGATGTCCTCGGCGAGCGGACGCAGCACGGCGATCGCATCGTCGTACTTCTTCTGGAGCACGAGGATCACGCCGAGCGTGTTCTTGGCTTCGCGGAAATCCGGTTTGGCATCCAAAGCCATGTGCGCGTATTTCGCGGCTTCCGGCAGACGGCATTCGTCCGCGCTGCGACGGCAAAAATCCAGGTAGAGAAGCGCGACGAGGTGTTCGGCCTTCGCATCATGGTCGTCGAGATCGACGGCTTTCAGTGCGTGTTCGAGGGCTTCGCGCGGTTGATTGTGCCGAAGCCAGAGATCGGCCGCGATGTCGTTCTCGGCGACGCTCTCGCGCTCCGGATCTTTCGCCGGCATGCCGTTCGTCGGTGCCGGAGTGCAGCCGATCGCCGCACCGAGGGGCCCCAAAATAAAGGCAGCCCCGAGCAACGCCAACCGTCGCCTTAATGCCGGATTTCTTTCGAGAAAATGCCACGGCCCCCGCATCAATCGGACCTCCGAGCGCCGCGCGTCGATTCGCGCGCCCCGGCGATCTCACCCTTGGCCTCGAGCAGTCGACGAAGCTCGCGGAGCCCATCGACGTCGGGGATCTGGATCTGCTCCGCTTCGATGCGAATGTACCCATTGGCGCGGAGTTGCTGGACGTTCCGTTTGACGGTCTCGACGTCGAGACCGACTCGCGCGGAGAGCTCCATCGGCGACACCGTGAGCATGAGCGGTTCGCCGGACTCCGCGTGAGCGCGTTGCGCGTCCTGGCTCATTTGAAGGAGGGCCGTCGCGACCTTCACGTGCGAGTCGCGGAGAAGCAAGACTTCGATCTGGTCTTCGGCTTCGCGCAACCGTCGAATCAATTGCGAGACGACCCGCATGCCGACGGTCGGATTCCCGGCTAGAACGTGTTCGAACGTGCTCTGTTCGAGAGCGAGCGCCGAGCTCTCGACGAGGGCGACCGCCGTCGACGTGCGCGGCGTGCCCGGGATCAGCGCGCCCTCGCCGAACAAGTCGCCCGGCCGGACTACCCGCAGACTCCGTTCCGTCGAGCCCACCCGTTTGATGAGGCGGACCCGGCCTTCCTGCAACAGGTACGCTTCCGCCGCGATCGCCCCCGCCTCGAAGATGACCTCGCCCGCTGCAAAGCGACGCTTGAAGCGGCTAAGCTGTTGATACTGCTCGTCTCGGGCCGCCTCGGGCGTCATCGTTTCCTTTCCAACGATAGCGGAGATTGGGGGAGATCGGGGTGTCTAGCGTCGGGGGGCCGCACGTATGCGGCCTGAGCCGGAGCATCCCCCGGATCGAGCTCGGCGCCGAGGAGCGCGACGCACTGGGCGTGCGGTAAATCCGTGAGCGGCGACCGCAGCACCTGGGACGATTCGACCTCGTCCGTGAGTTCGCCCACCCAGGTGGTCGATGGGTCCGCGAATTCGGCCGCGGCCAGCGCGAGCTCGGCACGCGGCACCGCCCGCGGCGCGACGCGCTCGACGCCGCTCGCGTCATAGGCCGCGAAGAACACGTCATTTCGGCGCGCGTCGACGACGGCGCAGCGGATTCCGGCGCGCTCCGGCGGCACCCCGCGGCACATCGCACGCAACGCGCCGATGCCGAGGAGCGGCCGATCGAGCCCGAGCGCGACGCCCTCGGCGAACGCGAGCCCCACGCGGATCCCCGTGAACGAACCCGGGCCGACGCCGGCCGCGATGCGGTCGAGGCTGCTCTTCGACCATCCCGCTTTCGCGAACGCCGCGCCGAGCATCGCGATGAGATGCTCGCTGAGCTTCCCTGCCGCCGTGCGCGACTCTGTAACGACCGCGACGCCGTTCTCGACGAGCGACAAAGTCCCGCGCTCCGAAGACGTCTCGATCCCGAGTACCCGCACCCCTCGGCCCTGTACCACGGATCGGTTGCAACCCGATCTCCCTCGAGCCCTTTGGCGTTTCGCATTCGCGCGGTAGGCTCCGTCAGTGACTCAGATCGTGCCGCGATTCGATTTCCGGATCGCCTTCAGCGTCGCCGAAGACGTCGGTCGTCATCGCGATTCGAACGAAGACACGCACCTCGTCGATCCGACGCACGCGCTCTTCGCCGTCGCCGACGGCATGGGCGGACACGCCGCCGGTGAAGTCGCGTCGCGCCTCGCCATCGAAGAGGTCCGCAAATCGATCGCGTCCCAGCGTTCGCAAAACGCGATGGAGGCTTACGTCCGTCAGCCCGATCTCGCCACGCGACGTCAGGTGCTCATGCGGATGCGTCGCGCCATCGAGCACGCCAACGAACGCGTCCGCGACGAAGCCAAGGCCAAGCCCGAATGCGCCGGCATGGGCACGACCCTCGACGTCGTCTGGCTCGCGCGCGACCACGCCTTCGTCGGCCACGCCGGAGACGGCCGCATCTACCTCGCACGCCCGAGCACCGTGCTCCAGCTCACCCAAGACCACGCCGAGGTCGACTCGCTCAAAGCCACCGGCGTACTCAACGCACACAACAAGGTCCGCGCCAGCCGGCTCGTCAACGCCGTCGGCGTCTCCGACGACGTCCAGGTCGACACCCTCTTCGTCGATCTCAGTCGCGGCGATCGTCTCCTCATTTGTTCCGACGGCGTCCATGGCCAGATCGACACCGAAGCCGAGCTCAGCGATCTGCTTCGCATGGGCAACGCCGACAACGCCGCTCGCATGCTCATCAATCGCGTCGCCCAACGCGGCCGCGACAACGCCACGGCCCTCGTCATCGACATCGCCGAACGCTTCGTCAAACGCCACGACGACGATCGCGGCTTCCGCTCCCGCGACGTCGAGCGCGCCCAACTCGCGCCCCTCTTCGTCGATCTCCCCCTCAGTTCCGTCATGGCCGCTCTAGCCGCCGCCGTCGAAATCGAATTCGAACCCGGCGCCATCGTCCCCCAAGTCGTCGCCAGCGATCTCGTCGCCTACATCGTCCTCGACGGCCTCGTCCGTTGCGACGCCGATCGCGTCGTCACCGTCGGCGCGCTCCTCTTCCCCGAATCCCTCGTCGGCGTCCCCATCGTCAGCGAACTCCCCATCGTCGCCGAAACCTCGCGCCTCTTACGCCTCCGAGCCGATGATTTTTCGGAAGTGTGCAGAGCCGATCGCGAGCTCTCGTGCGAGCTCTATCGACGCCTCGCCGCTCACTTGGCGAGAGCCGGTCAGAGGAACGCGCCGAGGCGATCGGTACCGTCGAGTCAGAGTTGAGGGGAACTGCGCGGAGCCGGCGCGAAGCGCGCGGCGGTGGCGGTCGAGAAATCGACGCGAAGTGCGCCCGCGACGAACCGACGACCGCGTCCAAGTCCGCGAAATTACGAAAAGGTGCCGCGCCGATGAGCCTTGCATTCGCGCCGCAAACGACTAGTTTCACGCCCGCCTGCGAGCGGATCCCCTCCGCGTCTCAGGCTGGTCGTACGGGGCGTAGCGCAGCCTGGTAGCGCATCAGACTGGGGGTCTGAGGGTCGTCGGTTCGAATCCGGCCGCCCCGACCATTTGTGCTGCCCCCATCCGTCGCGCCCAGAGGCGCGCCGACTTGCCCCCAACGCCGTCCTCGCGCGCAGACGCGCTGCGGGCGGCTGGGGGAAGTGACGACGGACAATGGCGGAGTGATTTGTGGGGGAGGGGTGGACTTGCGGCGCGCACGCACGGGGCGACGCGATGGCCCTACAGCGCTTGTGCAGTTGCAGTGATAAACTGTCATCAATGAGCGCGCTTAAAGCCCACGTCGAGAACGGCCGCATCATCGTCGACGACCCGACGGATCTTCCCGACGGAACGCTATTGCACGTCGTTCCCGTGAGCGACGGCGAGATGGACGCCGAAGAACGCGCGGCGCTCGAGCAATCGATCGAAGAGGGGTACGAGGATTTCGAGAAGGGCGACGTGGTCGACGGGTTCGAGTTCGCGAAGACGCTGCTGGCGCAGAAGTGAAGCTTGAGTTCTCGAAGCGCGCCGAGCGCGACGCGCGTCGCATCGACGCGCGCTGGCAAGAGCTTGCAGACCACAAGAAAACGTTTGCGCACGAGTTGACAGAAACGCTTGAGCACCTCGTCAGTGTGAGCTCACCGGGAACGCCGTTCCTCACGGCCCGACGGCCGCACTTGAGGCGCGTGCTCATGCCCAAGTCGGCGTGCCACGTCTACTTCGAGCTCGACGCTGCCGCGCAAGTCGTCCGCGTGTTGACCGTTTGGAGCGGGCTTCGCGGTCGACCTCCGACCTTCTGACATTCGGAAGGTCGCAAAAATCGCTTCGACGACCTTCCCCGGCCGCCCGCAGCGCGAGCAGGACGAACCGCGTCCGAAAAGGAACGGCTCGCGCGAGGACGGCCTTGGGGGAGGTGGCGCGGCCGGAGGTGCCGGTGTAGCGATTCGACTACTTGCATGGTCGGATCGAGAGCACCGAGGACGCGCCGGTGCGGGGCAACCCTAGCGCATCAGACTGGGCGTCTGAGGGTCGTCGGTTCGAATCCGGCCGCCCCGACCATTTTCGAGCGACCGAGGGGCGACGCTAACTTTCGGGAACGTCCCGCCACTCCATAGCGCGAACGACGGACTCGAAGTGTCGGACGTTCGAGGTGACAACCGCCGCATCTTCTGCGATTGCCTGAACGGCGATCAGGACGCCAACGTCGAGGGCCTCGCGCGGCGCGGTGACAATTCCGTTGCGTCGAAGGACCGCCCAGAGGCGTGCCGCCGATCGCCAGGCGGCGGTCGTGACGGGAATGTATGCGAGCTCTCGCCCAATTTCGTCGAGTCTTGCAATGCTTCGAGTGGCCCCGATCCGGAGCAGCTCGCGCCTCAGCTCGTAGTCGGCGACCTCGGAAACGAGCAATTCGTGAACCGCCACCGCGCGTCGCAACCAAGCGCGAACATCCGCGTGTTTCCGCGGATGGCACGCCCAACCGAGAAGTGACGTGTCGAGCAGCAGTCTCACGGCTTTGGCGTTGCGGTCGTTTGCTCGTTGCCGAGGGAACGAGTGAAGTCGACGCGGTCGAAATCCTCTACGTCCCACTCGGGTTCGCCGCTCGTCTCCTCCGCGGCCCAACGATCGAGCATCGCGGCGACGCGGCCTGCGCGTTCAGCGCGCTCGGTCGCGGAATCGATGGGGGGGCGGCTCGGAATGCTCACCCGACCAAGCGTAGCAGGCAGCTCGGCTCGTTTCTATCACCGGCAAATTGAGTCATTCCCGCCGACTTCGACGACCTCCCCCGGCCGCCCGCAGCGCGAGCAGGACGAACCGCGTCCGAAGAAGAACGGCTCGGGCGAGGACGGCTTTGGGGGAGGTGGCGCGGCCGGAGGTGCCGGTGTTGCGATTCGACTACTTGCATGGTCGGATCGAGAGCACCGAGGACGCGCCGGTGCGGGGCAACCCCTCACTTCACCGTCAGCGTGAACGTGCCCTCTAGGCCGTAGGAGCCCTCGACGATGACGATGACGGTTTGCTTCGCGGTCAGGGTGAGCGACTGCGGGGTGCCGGTGACGTCGCAGGCGAGGACGGAACCGCCGCAGGTGCCGTTTTGGATCTCGATGACCTGAGAGTAGCCGTTCGAGGAGAGCGCGAACGAGTAGGCGCGCGTCGAGGGCGCGGTGAAGGAATAGTACACGTCGCTCTGGCCGGTCGTGCCGCAAGTGGTCACGAAGGAGTCGGAAGCGTTGACGGTGGTTCCGTTGATCGCGACGGGGAGCGCCTGACCGAGATCGGTGGGGGTGCACTTCGCGCAGCTCGAGACGGCGCAGAACTCAGCTGCGGCGCAAGCGGTTTTACAGGTGCCGCAATGGGTCTTGTCGGCGACGGTCTCGCACCCGTCGACGCTGTTGCCGTCGCAATCGAGAAAACCGGGGTAGCACGACAGCGTGCAGGTGCCGCTCTGGCACCCAGCCGTCGCTTCCGTCGCTCCGGCACCGCACTCGATGCCGCACGCGCCGCAGTTCGTGGGGTCCGTTTGCAGATCGGCGCAGGTGCTGCCACAGGCGGTGCTACCGGGCGCGCACACGGTGCAGACGCCCTGGTTGCACACGGTCCCGGAGCCGCAAGCGTGACCGCACGTGCCGCAATTCTTGGCATCGTCGGCCTCGCTCGCCTCGCAGCCGTTCGCGGGGTTGCCGTCGCAATCGCCGTAGCCCGTGTAGCAGGTCGACTGACACGTACCAGAAACGCATGTCGGCATCCCGTTTGTTTGGTAAAGACAATACGTGCCGCAAGCGCCGCAGTTGGCGACGTCGCTCGTAAGATCGACACAAGTGCCGGAACAAGATGTTTGTCCCGACGCGCAGGTCGTGCAGGTGCCGGCGTTGCAAATGGCTCCCGGCGCACAGACGTTGCCACAGGCACCGCAGTTCGACCCGTCGAACATCAGGGCGGTCGCACACACGTTCGAGTCGCCCGGGCAGGCGGCATAGCCGACGTCGCATTTCGCGGCGCACACGCCATCCTGGCAAGCGGCGAAGCCGTTGTACGCGTAGGCACAGGTCTGGCCGCAGTTTCCGCAGTTCGCGGTGTCAGTAGCGAGGTTGACGCAGGCGCCGTTGCACGAAGTGTCGCCTTCGGCGCACGCGACGCAGACGCTGCTCGAGCAATGCTCGTCGGTTCCGCAGGCGTGGCCGCAGGCGCCGCAATTTGCGGGATCGGAAGCGGTGCTGACACAGGCGTCGCCGCAGCGAGCGGTGCCTCCGCTGCATTCGAGGTTGCAGGCGCCGTTCGAGCACACGAGTCCCGTCGGGCATGCGACGCTGCAGGACCCACAATGGTTGGGGTCGTTGGTGGTGTCCGTGCACACGCCGTTGCAGATTTGGAGCGGGTTTGCGCAGACGGCGGTGCAACGGCCCTGCGAACAGTACTCGCCGACATTGCATGCCGCGCCGCACGCTCCGCAGTTGGCCACGTCGTTGTGAAGGTCCACGCACCGGCCATCACACTGGACGCTTCCCCCAAGACACGTGGTGCCGCATGCACCGGCGGAGCAGAGTTCTTCGAGCGGGCACGAGACGCCGCAGCGCCCGCAATTTTCTGGATCGGACCCGACGTTGGTGCAGACGTCCGCGCAGCGTATCGAACTCGGTGGACATTCGGCGGTGGCCGTCGCACCCGGCGCGCCCGCGTCTTGCCCGCTCGACGCTCCCGTGGGCACAGCGTTGGGATTGCCGGCGCTAATCTGATTTCGCCCCGAACACGCGATCCCGAAGATCGCAGCGCACTCCACGGCTCCCGTTCGACCCAAACGAACTACTGCGAACATCGAGGCCCTCCCATCAGTACGCTGCTCGACTAACACGACATTTTCTGAGCGCCAATCGAACGACGCCGTGACAGCGCGCGTGCACTCCGCGGAGGACTCGGCTGTCCCGAAATGTCCTCCGGCGTGTCCCCGAGTCCCCGTTCGTCATCGCAGTCAATGCCTGCGAGCTCGCATTTGAGCCACGCCGCGACGGCGCGGGCGACGCCTTCACCTGGCCTGCTCCGCCACTTCGGTCACCGGGTTCCACTTCCCATTTCTCGAGGTTCTCGGAAGGCTGACGAATCCTCATGGGCGACGGCGCCCGCTGGTGAGACCTTTGTCGGACTTCGATTGGCAAACGGTCTTACGAATGGATTTGAGCCGCGGCGTCCAAGAGCTGGCGGACGCCATCAACGAAGGCCGAGAGAGTCGGCTGTCCACGGCGTTTTCACTCCACGTCCCTGAGCTCTTGTTGGCAATTCGCGAGCCTTGCGCGGTGATTGCGCCCTTCACACGCCGTCGGGGAACGGTGTCTTCGACGAACCCGCTTTCGACGCGCCCCACACGCGCTCGCAACGGGTTGCAAAGGCGGCGCGGGCGGCGGGGAGCTTGGCGCACAGGGGCGCGGGGAGCATGGCGTACACTTGCTCGAGCACGGCGGGGGCGATGCCGTCCATGGCCCACGCGAAGCCTTGCGCGTACATCTCGAGGTCTTCCTCGGTGGGTGGGGGCGGGAAGTCCTTGGCGTCGCGAAGGAGCGGAATGAGCTCGGCCTCCTCGAGAGCGAGGTGCGGGTCGATGCGCCGGTGATCGGCGCCGAGTCGCTCGATCGTGGCGCGTAGCGAGGGCCGCTGGCTCGCGAAGTTCGGAAACATGCCGGTGTCCTCGGCTTCGTGGTGCCCGTGCAGGGTGGCGCGGAAATTCTGCCATTCGTCGCGTACGGCGTTCGCGCTCGCGCCGTCACCGCGGGCGATCTGGTCGAGTGCCCTTGCGAAGCGAGCGAGATCTCGGCGAAAGCCATGGTGGGACATCATGAGCGCGGTGGCGATCGACGCGGTTCCGTCATCGTTCAAGAGATTCGGGACGTTGGACATGGTTTCGACCTCGTCGATGAAAGGGGTTCAGGGTCCTTGTCCGGAACGACGAACGGCGAGACCCCAGTTCGACACGCGTCGCAAAGGAATTTCAAGGCGGTTCCCCGGATGGGTGACCTATTCCGGATTCGCTTGGCTCCAGGTCGTGACTACCATCGCGACCGACGTCGAATGCAACCGGTCGCGAGCGAACAGGTACCGCAATTTTTCGGACCGTATCGCGTGATCGGCGAGCTGGGACGTGGTGGGAACGGGATCGTCTATCGAGCGGCGGACGAGGCGGGGAGGGACGTCGCGGTGAAGACCGTGATCGGCGCGACCGACTTGGAGCGCGCCTACTTGCGATCGGAGATCCACGCGCTTCGACGAATCGATCATCCGGGGGTCGTACGAATTTTCGACGACGGCATCCAGGATGGACGGCCGTGGTTCGCGATGGAGCGGCTCCAGGGAGAGACACTGTTCGAGTTCATCGAACGCGAAGGGGTTCGACGTGAGCCACGAGCGTGGACCTTCGACACGCTTCGCCCGATGCTCAAGCTGGTGGAACGCATCTGTGAGCCGCTCGGTGTGATGCACGCGTCCGGAATCGTGCATCGCGATCTGAAACCGGAGAACATCATCCTGCGCGGCGGCTCGGACCCGGTGATCGT
>DATBBD010000170.1:0-2630 GCA_036271175.1 Polyangiaceae bacterium
CTCCGCACGACCGCGGGGCACGGCACCGGGTGCACCTTGGCGTCCGCGATCGCCGTCGGGCTCGCCGAGGGCATGACCCTCGAAGGCGCGGTTCAAGAAGCGCGAAAATACGTCCTCGAAGCCATCCGCACGGCGCCGGGATACGGTTCCGGCGTCGGCCCTTTGAATCACGGCCATCCTCTGGAGTGACCGCCGAGCATGTCAGAATTTCCGCCGGGCCCCGAGCTCCCCGAAAACGACGCGGGCGAAGAAACGTCGCCGCTCCGCTACGACGACGTCACGCAAGACGGACGCGTGCGTCTCGAAGCGAGCTGGCGCCCGATGGGGCGCCAACTCTGGTCGCGTCCGGAACCGAGCCGCGTGCTCGGCAAGCTCGAGCACGGCGTGAGCACGGTGCTCGCGCGAGTCATGATGGAGTCTTCCGAGATCCGCGTCGCGCCGCGCGCGCCGGTTCGGACGCAGGTTCGTTTTCGCTTCGAACACACGGTCGCCAAGAGCGGCGCGCCGAATCGGATCCTCCTCAACACGTGGACCGAGTCGACCGTCGCGAACGACGACGGCGGCGCCGTCCTGCTCGGTCGCTCGTACGGCCAACGCGTCTTTCAACGCATCGAAGGACCGCCGGGTGGGCGCACCATCACGCGACTCGAAGGGCTGAGCGACGGCGTGCCCGCTCACCGTTCCGACTGGGAACCCGTGCTCTCACTGCTCGAGCTCCCGGACGGCGCGGAGCCGCTCGACGCGAAACCGCGACTCGATTCGGCGCGCGTCGTGTTCGGTCTGTCGCATACCGACGGCAACCAGCACGTCAATTTTCTCGCGTATCCGAAACTCATCGAGCAAGCCGCACTCGGACGTTTCGTCGATCTCGGCGTCGGTTCGCGCCTCATCGCGCGCCGCGTGGAGCTCGGCTATCGCATTCCCGCGTTTGCA
The DNA here is from genome assembly GCA_036271175.1 of Polyangiaceae bacterium. GTDB lineage: Bacteria > Myxococcota_A > Polyangia > Polyangiales > Polyangiaceae > DASZVB01. Next base: position 934 of record DATBBD010000170.1, read on the forward strand.
GGCGACACTCTCCGCGTCGCCGTCCAAGCGTTTCGAATGGATGACGCTTACGGTGTGATCGCCGCATTCGTCGAGCCTGGCGGCCCCGAAACGGGCGATTGGGCGGACTTTGGCGCTCCACGATGCATCGCCTGTATGACGTTGCGATCGTAGTCGCGCGAATCGCGCTTCGCGTCGTCACAGTTCCACGCGCAGAACACGCGGTCTCGTCCGCATTTTTGTAACCGGCCCGTTCGCCGACGACTAGTTGCCGTCGTGTCGGCGACTGTGTGTCGACATCGCGGGGCGCGTAGTGGGTCTCGCTGGTTTCCTTCGCCTAGGAGTACTTCGATGAAGATCGGACATGAGTTGTGCTTGGTTGCCGTGCTTACCGCAGGGCTTTCGTTCGGGTGTAGCTCGGACAACAGCGGAAGCGGCACCGACGCTTCGACGGCAACGGGCGGCGCGACCGCGAGCGGCGGTTCGACGTCGACCGGCGGCACGACGGCCACGACCGGCGGTTCGACGTCGACGGGCGGCACGACGACCGCGACCGGCGGCACGGCATCGACGGGCGGCACGACGGGAACCGGTGGGACGACCAGCACGACCGGTGCACCGACGATCACCTGGACCTTGCCGGCGAACAATGCCGTCGTGGCCGCGGACGACAATGATCCCGACGTGAACGTGAGCTTCACGGTCACGAACTTCACGCTGAAGGACCCGGGTCGCACCGACGGCAGCGCTTGCCCGAAGGGCACCTGCGGACACATTCACATCCTCGTCGACGACGGCGACGGAAACTTCACGGCATGCAACTCGCCGGTCGACGAAACGGATCCGTCGAAGGGCAAGCTGCCGTACAACGCGGCTGGCGTTTCGGAGACGGGAAACACGATCGGCCTCGACTATTGCCCGTCGATCACCGGCAAGCACGACGTCAAGGGCGAGATCCACAACGACGATCACTCGGCGGTGCTCGGTGCCGACGGCAAGGTGATCACGTCGAACGTGGTGACGTTCACCGTTCCGGCGGGAGACGCGGGAACCGGCGACGCGGGCAAAGACAGCGGCAAGTAAAGCCAGGCGGGCAGAACGGCCTTCGAACCCGTGACGACCACGAACTTGCGCATCACGGCGGCACTCTGCGCCGTCGTGATGGCGACCGGATGCGCCAGCAAGGCACAACCGACGGGGACGGGAACTTCGGGGGCCACCACCTGCAAGACGGACGACGAGTGCCCGGATAGCAACGCTTGCGTCGAGAACGCCTGCGTTGCGTTCGCCGTGTGCGCTCACGATCTGCAGCCCACGTTCGACAGCATCTACGCCGACGTACTCTCGAAGAGCTGCGGCACCGACGGCACCGATTGTCACTCGAGCGCCGGCGGGATCTACTCCGGCGGCCTCGACATGTCGCAAGGCGACGCGAACGATCCGTACGTCGCGCTCGTCGGTAAAGACGGCACGGGCGCTTTCGCCCAGAACATTTCCGGCAAAGCGGAAGATCTCCGTCGCGTCGTGCCGGGAGATCCCGCACATAGTTTCATCGTCATCAAGTTGATGACCACGAGCACCGGGGACCCGCAATACGGCCACGGCATGCCGTATCCGTCGCCGGGGTCGGTGTGTCCGGCGACGCTCTCCACAATCAGCGCGTGGATTACGGCCGGCGCCGCGCGCTGAGGCGCTCGGTCGCGCCGCGCGCCAGGCCG
>DATBBD010000171.1:0-2424 GCA_036271175.1 Polyangiaceae bacterium
CGCGAACACGACGGGCGGCCCGCCGCGCTGCCATGAAAGGCCGCCCGAAGCCGGTGGATGCGCGGCCACCCAGGCGTCGACGAGATCACCACCGGGACACAATCCAAAAGGGATGGTCCCTTGTGCGTCGTCGTTCGGAAATGGATCGTTGGTGGCCGTCGTGAACGTATCACCGAAGAGGATTCGAATCTTTCCCTGGTGCTCGAACGTGAGACCGAGGTCGGTCCCGTAGAACGCCAAGGAGCTTTGCCCTTTGGCTGGTGTGTAGAGACGTCCGGCGAGCGGCGCCAGCGTATCGGTCCTCACGATGCGCGGTGTTTTGGGCGCCGCGGCATGCGCCGCGCTCGCTCCGGTCATGGCAAATGCGAATAGACCCCACGAAAATCTGAAACCCATGAAAAACCTCCCACTGCAAACCCCACATTACGGTAGCCGAACCAACCGCGCGCGCAAGGGCTCGCGCACGAACTCGGAAGCTTCCCCTAATTAGTTCGTCGGAGAAAAAAGTGATCGTCTCGACGACGGGCGAGCATCACTTCATCGCAGGCATTGCATGACAGGCGCCCATCGGATCGCATGAAGCGCCGATGGCACAATCGGCAGAGGTTGCACATTCGACACAATTGCCGATGGCCACCATGCAGACCTTTCGCATCGGATCCGTGCACTCGGTACTTGCCATGCACTCCACACACGTTCCCGAAGCGTCGTCGCAAAACGGCGTGGGCTTCGGGCACGGCGTGTGCGACGAGCATGCCGCGGGCGTTGGCATCGGGTTCGTAGGAGCCGGCTTCGGCGGAGGTGGTGATGGCGCGCCCGACGCGAGCAAATCGATGTCACCGGTTTCACGCGTGGTGCAGCCGACGACGACCATCGTGAAGAGGGCGGAACACGTCGTCGCGCACGACGTGAGGCGGCGCGACCGTCGTTCCCAACGCCGGATCACTTCGGAACCGACGTCGATGAACCGCTGAGCTCGCTCGCGGCGCGGGCCCGCTCTGCCTTCGCCTCCGACGCGAGCGGCGATGTTGGATACTCCGCGACGAGACGATCCACGAGCTCCATCGCTCGCCGCGGATCTCCGGCTCGTCGCGCCGCGATGGCCTCGCGGAACAGTCGATTCTCTTCGGCGAGCGTGCTCGCGCCGCCCGCGCCGGGGGCAGACGGCGATGGTCGTCCGCTCGACGGATCGGTCGCACTCCTGCTTCCCGCAGTCGACGGATCGCTCGGCGACGGCGCGATGTTCAACGGCGGCACCGACGACCAATTGGTGCCCGGTCCGAGGAAGATTTCGCGACCGCCGCTCTTCACCGAGACGAGCCCTTCGGTCACCGACACCGTGGTCACGCGCTCCCCTGACCAACCGGGGCGAACGTCGACAGAAAACACCGTGCCGTGAACGGTGACCAGCGCGTTCGGCGTGGCGACCTGGAGGCTGCTCCGCGGTCCGAGCTTCGGGACATGGACGCCGATTTTACCCGTGACCAGAACGATCTGCTCGTCCAGACGGTCGTCCTTTCGTGTCGCCATGCCGAGACCGAGGTCGCTCATGGGACCGAGCTCGACGACCGCGCCGCTCACGAGGCTCACTTCCGCTCGCCCGTCCGCGGTCTCCACGCGATCGTGAATGGCGAGCTCGAGCGGTGTCGTGCCGGCGGCGATGTCCGAACGCCCTTCGCGCGCGACGCGAACGTCCCCTTCTTTGGCCAGCAACGTGGGAACCGCGTGTGCGTTCGCCCATTGCTTCGCGCGCCAATTCCCGATGCCGATGCCGAGGAGTACCGCGACCACGATGGCCGCCGCGACCGCCATTCGGAACGCTCGGACGCCTTTCTTCGAACGCGACGCGAACGTGTCGGCCGCAAACTGCCCAAGGTCGCGGACGAAGCGCTCTCGCCGCACTTCTAGACGGAGCGGCTCCTCCGTCGGCACCGGCATCGCGGCGAGGCCGCGCAGCGCTCGCGCCGTCACGTCTATTTTCTCGGATCGGTCGGCGCTCATTGCTCCTCCTCCATCCGTTCTCTGAGCTCCCGCCGTCCTCGAGCGAGGCGCGATTGCGCCGCGGACATCGAGACGCGAGTCAGTCGCGCCGTCTCGGCGAGACTCGCGCCGCAGACGTCGTGCAAAAATACCGTCTCGGCTCGACTGGGATCCATGTCGGCGAGCTCCGTCGCGACGCGCGCAATTTCGCGCCGCGCCATCACTTGCGCCTCGACGCTTCGCGGATCGCCCGCGCCGCTCGCCTCCGCTTCCACGTCGCTCTCGACGGCGAACACCCGGCGCGCACGCTTCCGCGATCGAATGGCGTTCAGACCGACGTGACAGGCGATCGACGCGGCCCAGCCGTTGAGCGAACACCCTCCTGCAAAGGTTCGACGCGACAGCGTGAGGATGATCTGTTCGAACGCGGCCTGAATCAGGTCG
>DATBBD010000172.1:0-1733 GCA_036271175.1 Polyangiaceae bacterium
GACAGCAAAAAATCAGCGAAAACGGTCTTTTTCGCCAACCCCGTGAAGAACAGCCAGAGCCCGCGTCGAGTGCGTTCGGGCGTGCGCTCGCCGCCCGCGTCGAGCTGCGGCAAGAGCTCACCGCCGCGCATGATCGGGCCCGCGATGAGATGCGGAAAGAACGTGACGAACAGGAGATAGCGGGCGAACGAAGGACACGGTCTCCGCCCGCGATAGACGTCGACGGACAGACTCACGATCTCGAAGCTGTAAAACGAGATGCCCAGCGGCAGGACGAGCTCCGGAATTCGTGGGCTAGTGTCGAGCGCGCGGCGGACGAACGGCGTCGCGAGCTCGACGCCGAACGCCGCGTACTTGAACACCGCGAGGAGAGACAGCGTGATTGCCACCGACGCGACGAGGTAACGCCGAGGGTGCGGGCTTCGGCTCATTCGCTTCGTCAGCAGGAAATTCACCGACAGCGTGCCGAGGAGCAGGACCAAATAGGCCGGTACCCACAGCGCATAGAACGAAAGGCTCGCCCCGAGCAGCACGGAGGTCCGATAGCGTCGCGGTGACGCGACGAACCCGACGAGGACCATCGCGAAGAACACGCCGAACTGCACGCTATTGAAGAGCATTGCCGTCTAGGCTCACCGCTGCTCGTCCTGCCGAAATGTGTGGAGCACCATGGGCGCCAATCGGTTGGCGACCTTCCACGCGCCGTTCCCGTTGCCTTCGAACGTGAAGTGGTCGCCGACGTCACGGAATTCTGCGTCGTGAAGCGACGAATGGAGGTCGAGAAACGCCGCACCGCGCCGGAGCGCTACGGAGCGCAACACGTTCACGGAGCGGTCGAGCCCGGTCGTCGCATAGCCGAGCGAGGCGAGGTGGTCGACGTTCACCGGCGCAACCCAGACGAGCGTCGGAACGTGTGCGGCGGCGAGTGTTTCGAGGAGCGCGTCCAAGGCGCGGACGCGCGGGTAGGTCGGCGCAAGGCCTTCGAGCGTGTCTCCGAGCACGGAGTCGACGTACCGAGGAGTCGCTCGGTTTCTCCCGCGATCGAAGGCTCGGCGCATCGCCCCCTGCGACAACTCCCACGTCAGAGCTGCATGAGCGTACCTTCCGGTTACGCCGTCGAGGAACGTCTCGATGGGTTCGCGGAGCCTGAACAGCTTGGCTTGTCGTTGGAGGAGATCGCGCCATCTCTCGTCGAGTCCGAGCACGGTCAGCAGTTTGTAGAAGAGCAGCTTGTCGAGCGTGATGTTCGCGTACGACAGCGGCATGAACGCGGCCTGGGCGAGGCGGCGCGTCGAGACCCAGCCCGAGAGCTGCGGAAAGGCGAACTGCCCGAGCGGCGCTGGTCCGAATCCGTGGAGGTTCAACTCGAGCACGACGGCGTCGGGTTTTGCCCGGACGATTTCGTCGGTCATGAGGTATTGCCCCGAGATGTTCCACGCTGGCCACGCGAGCGTGTGAAGGGCCATTCGAGAGCCTCCCCTGCGATGCGCGAGGACCCCCCGAAGCATCGCATCGAGCGCATTCTTTCCGAGCGGGTAGATGAGCTTCGAGTCCCCGACGAGCGCGATGCGCTGGTGCTCGCGATCCGACGCCATGCCGTCTTGCCACTCGTGAAGCTTCGGGATGAAGTCGAGCGCGGTGAGCGTGCGAGGGAGGTCGGCCTCGTCGAGCGCGCGATCGGCGGCCTCGTAGACCGCGGCGCTCGCGACGACGAAGGCGAACGCGAAGAGCGC
>DATBBD010000173.1:0-12264 GCA_036271175.1 Polyangiaceae bacterium
CTTCGAAAAGTTCGCGAAGGCCGCGCTGTTAGGTCATCGAAGCTTTGGAGCGCGCACATCCATCGATCGCGAGGGGCGGCGCGCAGCTAGAGTATCCTTGGGAATCGCACAGCGGTGCCATCCAGTGGCCTGCCCGCGATCTAGCGATCGCTGGGCGCCTGAGTAACCCGAAAAGCAACTTGGCTGCGCACGTCCTCGACTTTGCGTCGAAGTTCGACCGTCGTTTCGACCAGATCTTCCCGTAGGACGGCGCGCCGCAAGAGATCCGGAGCCGCGACGCGTGCTCGGCGACGAACCGCCTACGGCTTCGTCGCCGAGGGAGCCCCTATTTCAGGCCCTTCTCTTTGATCCACTGGTTCGTGAACTCGGCGGCCTTGTCGTAGCTGGCTTTGACGTCGGCGAGGATGCGCGATTCGATCATGCCGCCGACGCCGAACACTTTGGCGACGACGGTGCTGTCGTAGATGCGCTTGCATTTGCCGTCGCCGGCGGGCTCGGTGTGAATGACGCCGGTGACGCTGAGCTTGCCGGGGAGCACGCCGGTTTCGACGGCGACGGTCATGCGCTTTTTGGCGCGGTCGAAGCTCGCGCGTTCGCGGTAGCTGATGCCGCCCTCGACTAATTTTTTGAGCGGACCGGGGAGGTCGGGCGTCTTCGGGACGGCTTCGACGACGCGCTCGATGCCGGTCGCGGTTTCGTCCTGGCTCGCGACCTTCCAGGCATCGAACTGGAGCACTTCCATGAATAGCTTTTGATTGAATTCGGGGTCGAAGAAGATCTTCCAGAAGGTCTCTTCGCTCGAGAAAATGACGTGTTCGATGCGCGCGTCGGCCATGGCGCGGACTCTACACCAAAGCAGCCTCGACCGAGTAGCATGCGACCCCGCATGCCTCGAGAAGCGGCGACCTCCGCTCGCCCCGTTCGCCGGCCGCCGTCGTGGCTCGGCACGGTCGCGCTCGTCGTCAAGAAGGACCTGACGATCGAGCTCCGGAGCGGCGAGGTGCTCGTCACCAGCGGCTTCTTCGGGGTGCTCGTGGTGATCCTCGGCTCGCTCGCGTTTTACATCGGCGCCGAGACGCGGAGCCAGGTGGCCGCTGGCGTGATCTGGCTCGCGGTAGCGTTCGCCGCCGTGCTCGCGCTCGGACGGCTCTGGCACAGGGAGCGCGACGAGAGCGCGCTCGAGGGTCTTCTCGTCGCGCCGGTGTCGCGGAGCGCGCTCTTCGCCGGCAAGGCGCTCGGCTTGCTCGCGTTCCTGACGATCATCGAGGCGGTGGTCGTGCCACTCTCGGCGCTGTTTTTTTCGCTCGACCTGTTGCAATCGGGGGTCGGCCTGGTCGCGATCGCGGCGCTCGCGACGCCGGGCATCGCCGCGGTCGGCACCTTGTTCGGCGCGATGACGACGCGCACGAGCGCACGCGACTTGGTGCTCGCGATCGTGATCTTTCCGTTGCTGTCGCCCACGGTACTCACGGCGGTCGTCGCCACCCGGGAACTCTTGGGCGGCGCGACCGTCGGCGAGCTCGGCGACTATTTCCGGATCCTCGGCGTCTTCGACGTGACCTTCACGGCGGCGGGTCTCGCCCTGTTCGGAACGCTCCTCGAAGATTGATCGTCCCCCGCTGGGCGCGCTCGGCTAGCGCGCTTCTCGCCACACGGCACCGCCGTTCGACCGCCGGACTCACCCGGTGTAGCGTTCTCCGACGGAAATGCGGCTCGCTCTGCTCGGACCTGCGGAGGGAAACGCGGAAGCGCTGGGCGTAGCCGCGCGTTTTCTTTTCGAAGTGCAACCGGTCGATCGCGCGCTCTATCTCGGCATCGACGGCGCGCTCGACGCGATCGTGCGCGCCTGGGCGTCGAGTCTGGTTCACGACAACCCGACGGCGGAAGGCCTCTGGGCGCGCGCGGCGCGCGCGTGCCTGCGCGGCTCCGCCGAAGAAATCGATCGGTACATCGTGCGCGAGCGACAGCGCGGGAAGCTCCGGATCTTCGAGTCGCTTCCCGACGCGGACACGCGCGCGGTGGAGATGCTCGGCGGCGCGCTCGCCGTCATGATTCACGACAAGGCGAACCTCGGCGAAGAAGACATGCTGCCGGCGCGGCTCCTGATTTTCGGAAAAGGGCGAGAAGCCGTCGTAAAGCAAGTCGGGCCGCGGTGGTTTCTCTCGCCGGGGTCGTTCGACGAAAACGGGCTGATGATCCTCGAAGACAGCGACGACGGCGTGGTGCTCACGCTCTACGACCGCGAATGTCGCGAGGTGCGCGCCGAGCGCGTCTCGACCAGCCGAACCGCGGTGCTCAAGGTCGGAAGCGCCGGCGGGTGATGGGAACGTGCGCGTGAAGGTCGCGGTGTACGGGGGCAGCTTCGATCCGCCGCACGTGTCGCACGTGCTCGCGGTGGCGTACGCGTTCGCGATGGGCGGGTTCGATCGCGTGCTGGTCGTGCCGGTGTTCGCGCACGCGTTCGGCAAATCGCTCGCGCCGTTCGACGACCGCCTGGCGATGACGCGCCTCGCGATGCGCGGTCTGTCGTTCGCCGACGTGTCCGACGTCGAGAGAGAGCTGGGCACGCCGAGCTACACCTGGAAGACGCTCCAGCACTTGCACGCGCTCCACCCCGACTGGGAGCTTCGACTCGTGGTCGGCTCGGACGTGCTCCTCGAATCGTCGAAATGGGAGCGCTTCGACGACGTGGTGCGACTCGCGCCGCTGTTCGTGCTCGGGCGCGCCGGAATCCCTCACCCGAACGCGCCGCCATCGGCGTTGCCGGAAGTGTCGTCGACACATATCCGCGCGATGCTCGCCGAACGGAGCGACGACGACGAGCTCCGTCGCTGGGTGCCGCCGTCCGTGCTCGAGTACCTCGACGCGCGCGGGCTCTATCGCGCCGGAACCGGGACGTCGCCGAAACAGTAACGGATCTTCGGCGAGCGCTCCCGCGTCGAAATCGACGAGGCCCGCCGTTTCTGAAGATTTCTTCGCCGAAGAGCCGTGGCGCTCGCCTTTCGCCCGGAGTACACGGCCCGAACCGCCGGCTCACCGTCGGCGCAAAGCGTTCGAATCATGGGCATCGCCGACGGCAAGGTCATCGTCATCGTGGGCGCCGGACGCGGCATCGGGCGCGCCGCGGCGCTGCTCTTCGCAAAAGAGGGCGCGCGCGTCGCGTTGAACGACCCTGGGGCAGAACGCGACGGGTCGGGCGCGGACCCGAGCGTCGCCCAGGCCGTCGCCGCGGAGATCCGGAGCGCCGGTGGAACCGGGGTGGTCGTCGACGCCGACGTCACGACGACGGACGGCGCGGATCGTCTCATCGCCGACACCGAGGCGGCGCTCGGCCGAGTCGACTCACTCGTTTACCTCGCGGGCGCCCTCGGTGAGCAGCAGCTCGCCCGAATCGACGCAGCGACATGGGACCGTACGTTGCGCGTCCACTTGACCGGCGCGCTCTACGCGACGCGAGCTGCGGCCGCGTCGATGCAGCGACAGCGCTACGGCGGGCGCGTCGTACTCACGACGAGCGCGGCGGGAATGATCGGCAATTTCGGGGCTTCGGCGTATGCCGCCGCCGCAGCCGGCGTCTACGGGCTCATGCGGAGCACGTCGATCGAGCTGCAACGGCACGGCATTTTCGTGAACGCCGTCGCGCCGCTCGCGAAGACGCGTCTCACCGAAGATCTCCCGATGTTCGAGCACGTCGACACGATGACGCCGGAGCACGCGGCGCCCGCGTATCTGTTCTTCGGGAGCGACCTGTCGGGAGATCTGACGGGAAACGTGCTCGGGATCGCGGGCGGGAGAATCAGTCTCTTCAAAGTCGAAGAGACGAACGGTCGCTTCAAAGACGAGGACCGGGGCGTATGGCGCGCCGAAGAAATCCGAGACCAGTGGAACCGCGCGGGCAAGTTCTGAGAAAGCCCCGAAGATCGCGCAGTTGAAGGCGGGCCCTCGCATTGCTGGAACCCAGGCCCAATGTTACGTTTGATGCTGGTGGAGCGCAGCGGCTCGCCTCCTTGCTATTGGAAACGAGCGAATGAATCGCGAGACGAACATTCCGCTCTTCCTCTGGATCGCCACGGCGCTCCTGTTTCACCTGAGCGGTGGGGAAGGCGCGCAGCGCATCGCCGACCTCGTGAGCGAACGGCTCGAGGTCCAGCGCTTTGCGGACTCGGTGCGCCGGCACGTTCTTTCGTCCAATCGCCCGGTCGAAGTTTCGCTCGTTGACGAGAAAGACGTTCCCCGCGACGAAGCACTCCCCGACGACACCGAGCCGAAGGACGAGGCCGACTCGAAGACGCCCGAGCCCCCACTGAAGAAGCCGGACGAAACCGCTCCTCCGAAGAAGCCCGACGAGAAGCAGTCGAAGATCGTGCCCCCCCACGACAAGGAAAAAGAAAAGCCGCCCTCCCCCGAGAAGACGAAGACCGCCGAAAAAGAGAAGCCGCCGGAGCCGAAGAAGGAAGACAAGGCCAAGGCACAGGACATCCCGGCGGTGCCGGTTCCCAATCGCATCGCGGTCGTGCAGCACGTCGACGACAAGACTCAGAAAGACAACCCGAACGCGCAGTTCATCGCCGATGAGGCGAACACCGTCAAAGAGCAGACGCAGGCGCGGATCACCGCGACCGATCAGAACGACGCGAATCCGACTCCGGGCAGCGCGCCGCAAGGGCCGAGCAACGATCCGGGCAACTCCGAGGTGAACGAAGTGGCGCAGTCGGAGGACTCACCGGGCGTGGTCGCACACGCGCCGAACGAGCACTCGGGCGGGCAAAAGGCCGTCGCGTCCATCGAGCACAACGAGAGCGGCCCTCAAAAGACGTTCCGCGAAGTCGCGCCGAACTCGCACCGCGGTCAGACGAACGGCGCGGCGAATGGGCCGAAACAGTCGCAAGAGACCACGGTGCGTCCCGGCCGCGATCCCGTCGCGGCGTCGCGAGCGACGCCCCAGTCGCCGGACATGGAAGCGTCGCGCGCGGGTTCGGAGAGCGTCAATGAAGCGAGCGACGAGCGCATGGCGCATGCCGCCGACCCCGGACGTCCGAAGCGCTTGCCGCCGGCGCGCGGCGAACCGAACGCCATCGATTTTCTCGGACTCGGGGCGACGGGCATGACGTCGGGCGGCATCAATTTGAATCTGACGCCGGGGTCGGCACTCGCCGCCGTCGGACGCGACCAGCTGCAGCGCGAGCTCCTCGCCGACGGGGAACGACGCCGGAGCCAGCACCGTGGCTCGTGGCACACCGACGGCATCGAGCGCTGGCGCGCCGCGATCGAGAACTACAACTCCAGCGTGAAGCCGGGAAACCAGACCGCGCTGAACGCCGCGCGCGTGCCGTTCGCGAGCTACCTGAACCAGATCCACAACCGGATCCACCCGATTTTCGCGGACTCGTTCCTGGGCTCGCTCGACAGCCTCCCAGCCGATAGCCCGCTGAACAAGCCCGACATGCGCACGAACCTCGAGATCGTGCTCGACAAGGACGAGGGCAAAATCGTGAAAATGGGCGTCACTCGCTCGAGCGGTTCGACGGTGTTCGACGTCGCGGCGCTCGAGTCCGTGCAGAACGCCGCGCCGTTCGGGAAACCGCCGCCCATCATCGTGTCGCCCGACGGCAAGGTGTACTTGCACTGGGAATTTTACCGAAATCCGTACTACGCCTGCTCCACGTATTTTGCGCACCCGTACATGCTGAAGGCGACGCCCGAGACGGCGCCGTCCCACGTCACGCCGCCCTCGACGACGCCGTTCGGCCCGAAGGAAGAGGCGGTACCGGAGCATGGCAGTCTGGAGCGCCCGGATCGGTCGCTCGAGCGCGCGTCGCTGAGAATACCCGGCGAACGCTGAGTTCGGCGTAAGCTCGCTTCGAGAAATCAGACCTCGTGCTCACGCCGAACCGAAAGCCCTCGGATCCCACGAGGAACGATGCTGCTCTGCGCGTGGAAAGCGACCGTCGTTGGGGGCTCGCGGCGCCCGTCTTGCTACGCGCCGTGGCCGGTCTCTTGTGGGTATCGCTCGTGACGCGGCTGCTCGCCGCGGCGCTGCCGGGCTCGGTCTCCGACATAGAGGGATGGATCCGCCGCACCGACACCGCGTCGAGCCTGACGGCGCAGCTCGCGGTGCTCCTCGGTTCGACGGAGCTCGTGCTCCTCGCGGTGGTGACGCTCGGCGCGCGCCCGCTCGGTTACGTGTACCGCATCGCGATCCTGTTTCTGACGGCTCCGGTTCTGCTCCTGGTCATGCTCGCCAGCACCATCGGGCTCGAACCCGAGCAGAACGTCGCGCTCGCAACGTCGTGTCTCGCGATGGCCGCGTTCGCAGCCGTCGTCGCCATTCGCCGCGTCCAGTCGCGCGCTCAGGGCCTCGTGCTGGTCACCGCCGTCCTCGGTTCGACGTTGGTGTTCGCCGCGAGGCTCGTCGCGTCGCATCCCGCGTCCCACGATCCGGTCTCCACGACGCGGATCTCCTGGTACATGAGCCTCGGCTTCGGGCTCGACGCGATCGCGGTCGCGCTCGCCGCGACGCGGTTCGTCGCCGAACGCCGGAACGTCGCGCTCGCCGCCGTCCTTGCGGCCATGTTCCTTGCCGGGTGCGTCACCTGGGGAGCCGTCCACGGCTCGCTCGACGGCGCGACGGTCTGGCAAGTCATCTCGTCGCGAAGCTTGGCCGAACTGAACGCAAGCCCATTGGCGACGGTCACGCCTGGAAGCCGCGGCGCTCTCGGGGCATTCTCGGTTCTTCTCGCCGGAGTCGTCGTGCTCTGGCCAGGTCGTATTTCTTGGGGCGCCCTCAGCGCCGGTCTCGCGATTCTGGCACGGCCGAGCGTCGACGTTCCCGCGACGGCGCTGGTCCTCGCGCTCGCGGCGCTCACCGCGCCGATCGGCGGCGCGACGTCGAGAGCGCCCGAACCCGCCGTCCCTCGCCCGCCGGCGAACGCCGATGCGTGACGGTCTGCGCGTGCGATACGCGGTGCTCGCCGTGACGGCGCTCCTGTTCGTGCCCGGTTGCCGTCACTTGAAGAAGACCCCGGCCGAAGTCGGCGCGGGTATTTTTCAGCGCACCTGCGCGCCGTGTCACGGCCCCGACGCGCGCGGCACGCATCCGCCGGGGTTCACCATTCCGCCGCGGAACCTCACCGATCCGGCGCTCCAAGATCGGCTGAGCGACGCGGAGATCCGCGACACGATCCGCTACGGCAAAGGCCAGATGCCGCCCTTCGGCATGCTCTTCGGCGACGATGACGTGAACGCCCTCGCCGCTTACGTCCGGTCGGTGCGGAACCCGCCGCTCGCTCAGGTCGCGCCGGCAACGAGCACGGCGAACAGCACGAGCAAGTAAGGCAGCGACGCGAAGAACAGCGTGCGCGCCCAGCGTGCCCCGGCCTTCGGCGAGAGCCCGTAGACCGCGTACGCGACGTTGCCCGCGCCGAGCAGCGCGGCGGCGGCGACGTAGATTTTCCCGCCGAGCCCGGCGAGCGCCGGCAGCGCGCTCACCGCGACCTGGACGACGAGCAACGCGACGATCGCGCGCTTGGTGTATGCGAGCCCGCGCTCGTTCGGGAGCACCTGGAGCCCGGCGCGACGGTATTCGTCGGCGCGAAAGATCGCGATCGCGTGGAAGTGCGGCACCTGCCAGATGAAGAGGAGCGCGAAGAGGCTGAGCGCCGGCCAGCTGATCGTGCCGGTCATCGCCGTCCAGCCCATGAGCGGCGGAGCAGCGCCCGGGATCGCGCCGACCCACACCGCGAGCGACGACATGCGCTTCATCGGCGTGTACACGAGGACGTACGAGAGCAGCGCCATCACGCCGAGGAACGCCGTCGCCGCGTTCACGAACACGTCGAGCACCGGAATGCCGATGAACGCGAGCGACACGCCACACCAGAGCGCCGTCTCCGGCGAGAGACGGCCGCTCGGCAGTGGACGATTCTGGGTGCGCTTCATCAACGCATCGACGTCCGCTTCGAGGAACATGTTGAGCGCGTTCGCCGACGCGACGATGAGCGCCGTCCCGAACATGGCCCACGCGAGGCGTCCGTAGTTCCAGATCGGCCCCGGCGCGATGACCGCGCCGGCCCAGGTCGTCGCGAGCACCATGCGGGTCACGCCGGGCTTCGTCAGCTCGATCAGGGCGCGCGCGATGGAGAGCACGTCGTGCGGTGTCGCTCGGGGCGCAGCGATCGCCGGCGCGGCGCTGACCGCGCCGAGGAGCGAGCTCGAAGGCCCTTCAGGGGGTGACGCAATGAGCGACATGGTCGGCCGAGTGGGGACGCGGGCCGGTACCTATCATCAGGGACGCGCCCCGGCAACGCGACGCCAGTAGAGTCGCTTTGCGGCGAAAAACCCGACGAAAATGGCGCCCGCGCCGATCGCCGGAACACATCCGTAAGCCGAGGCAGAGGCCCCGTGCGCATCGAGGGCGTGGAGCGCGCCGAGCATCGACGCGGCCGACGCCGCCGTGACGGCGGCCGCGACGATCGGCGCCCCGATCGCGTCGCGCACGACGAACCACGCGGCGAGCAGGGCGGCGCTGAGTGCGCTCGAGACGACCAGAAAGCGACGGATGTGCCCGGAAAACGACCGCGGGTGGCCCCAGCGCGAGAGCCCGCGGATCCGGACGCGCGACGCCCGGAGCGAAACCGGTGGCCCCGCGCTCCCGAGTTTGCCCGCGACGTGGACGTCCTCGAGGTCGACACTGCCGAGATCGTCGTCGGGCCGCAGCGCGCTCGCGGAAAACCACGCCTCGGAACGCACGCCGGGGATCCGGCCGGAAACCCGGGGCGTCGCGAAACAGAGCCAGCTCACGCCGACCAAGGGGACGTCGACGCGACCGCCGCGTTGGTCGCGGCAGCTCGATTCACCGGTTTCGACGAGCCGTCGCGCGAGCACGCCGGGAGCCTCCGGGTCGACGAAGGACGCGCTCCACGTGTACACGGCGGCGACGACGACGCCGAGCGCGGCGAGCGACCGAATCACGACCAGGGGCGAGACGCCGAGCGCCGCGAAGGCGCGCGCCTCACCTCGCTCGACGAAAAGCGCCGCTCCGATACAAATTCCGACGGGAAGGCCCACCAACAGCGCCGCTTCCAAGGCCGCACCGACAAGAAGCTCGGCGAAAGGCACACAAAGCCGGAGCGGGACGCCCGGCGCGATGAGCCAGGGCAAGAGACGAATCGTGCCGGCGGCGATGCCGAGGCTCAAAACGCCGAGTCCCATGGCCACGGACCAGCGGACTGAGAGCGTGAGCAGGGGACGCATTCCGTTCCGGGCCGGTGTCGCGAGATACCACAGTCGGAAGAGTTCGAACGTTTGACGCCCCGCGTGCACCATTCCTCTTCCAACGAACCTGGCGAATGTTAATGTGCATTTCCGCCGGAAGCCGAGGTGACTACTTTTGGAGGGCGCATGGCACGACGGTTCCTTTCTCTGACTTTGGGTTTGATCTCGCTGAGCGCCGCGTTGGCCGGAACGGCACACGCCGAAGGCAGCCAGGCCTCCTCGACCGGCAAGGGGGTAACGGGCGGCGCGCTCCTCGGAGGAGAAGCGGTCATGCTCGTGGAAGCGGCAGCGGGCACACGCCCGGGCTGGGCCTACGCCGTCGGCGGTGGCCTCGGCGCGATCGCGGGTGGCGTCGGCGGGTATTTCCCCGAGCACGACCACGACACGAAGCTCTCCTTCTACTTGCTCGTCGGCGGCATGGCGCTCGTCATTCCGACGACCGTCGCCGTGCTCAGCGCGACGGCATACACGCCGACCGACTACACGGAAGATCGTCCTTCGCCGGACGAGCCAATCGCGCAACCCGCGGCACCGTTGCCCGCGACGACGCCCGCGCCCACGCCCGAACCTGCGCCGGCCGCTGCACCCGCTCCGGCTCCGGCTGCTCCCGCTCCAGCAGCGGCACCGAGTGGACGCGCTCGCGATCGCGTCGGTTCACCCGTCGCACGACGCCAGCAAGTGGCGCCCGCGCTCGTCGGGATCGCCGACGGAAGCCTCACGCTCTCGGTGCCTGCGGTCGAGGTGCGACAAATGTATACCCGCACCGAGATCGCGCTCTACGGTGTGAAGCAGCACACCGAAGTTGAAGTTCCCGTATTGAACCTCGCCTTTTGAGAAGAATTTCGGGTAATTCTCTTGAGGCGAGTCGGCGTTCTGCTCAACACGAAACAAGTTGTCGGCACCTATTAGCCGACAGTCATAACGCGCCGTCTCTGGTCGTATACGATGGTCGACGCAGCACAGGAGAGGTCGAAGGTACCGCGTCGGAGTGTCAACGACCCGGCGTTGAACAAGGTGATCGCGGGCCGCTATCGGCTCGAAGCGCGCATCGGCGAAGGCGGGATGGGCATCGTCTATCGCGCGCGCCACGTGCTCATCGATCGCGTCGTCGCCGTGAAGCTGATCCGGCCCGACCTCCGCGGTGAGACGCATCTCCGCGCCTGGATGCTGCGTGAAGCGCGCGCGGCGAACCGCGTCGATCACGCGCACATCATCGACATTCACGACATCGGCGAGACGGAAGACGGCGAGCTCTATCTCGTCATGGAGTACCTCGTCGGAACCCCGCTTTCCGCCGAAATATCGCGCGGACCGATGCCCATTCAACGCGGCGTCGACATCCTCGAGCAAATGGGCGCGGCCCTCGCGCGCGCCCACGACCTCGGCGTCGTGCATCGCGATCTGAAGAGCGACAACATCCTCCTCACCGCGCGCGGCGGCCGCAAAGACTTCGTCAAGATCCTCGACTTCGGTCTCGCGGCGCTCGCGCACGATCCGCGTCTCGCGCCGAAGGGCGCGGTGTTCGGCACGCCCGAATACACGTCGCCCGAGCAAGCGCGCGGCGAACAAGCCGGCCCTCAGTCGGATCTCTACGCGCTCGGCATCTTGTTCTTCGAGATGCTCACCGGACAGCTCCCGTTCCGCTCGAGCGATCGCGACACCTTGCTCGACATGCAGCGCAACCACCCCGCTGCAAAACCGAGTTCGATCCGCAAGGACTGTCACCCCGTCGCCGAGCGCATCATCATGCGTCTCCTCGAGAAGGATCCGCGCCGGCGTTATCGCGACGGCCATCATCTTCTCGAAGAGCTGAAGGCGCTCCAGCGTTCGCTTCCGTCTCAAGCCTGGGACAAGGAGGGTGGCGAGCCGCAGCCCACTCCTCAAATGTTCCCGCCGCCGCCTCCGCGGTCGGCCAACGTCACCGAGTGGGCGAGCCGCGCCGGGCTGTTCTCGCGCATGGTCGCGCGCGCCTATCCGTCGGGGAACGCGCCGCCCGAGGTGCTCTCGTCGCTCGCGACGTCGTGGGATCTCGCCGCGAAAGCGAACGGCCTGGAAGGCGAAATCGCGAGCCACACTCGCCGCCTCGAAGCCCTCGAGCGACGCGGTCGCGCGCTCCGCGCCGAAATCGGCCGCAAAGTGGAAGAGCTCGCGCAGGAAGAATCACGCGCGCTTCGCGACGCCGCGACGCACGCCGAAGAAGAGGAAGCCGCGCGCACCGAGCTCGGCGCCGCCGAGCACCAGTCGCAAGACGCCGTCGCTCGCGCCACCGAAGCCGAACGCGGCGGCCGCGGGTCGCGCGCCGTGTTCGAGCAGAGCGGCGCAGCGCTCGCCATGGTCGAGGTCAAGAAGCAGCAACTGAAGCAGCGCGAGACGAAGCGCGCCGCGCGCGAGACGACCGCGAAAGACCTCCGCCGTCAAATCGAAGATCTCCGCGCCCAGCTCGCGCGCTACGCCGAAGCCCTCGAAGAAGATCTCGCATCGGGCCGCGAAAAAGTCGCCGCGCGCACCCGCGAAGGCCTGAAATTCGAGGATGCCTTCACGCGCTCGTCGAGCGTGCTCATCAGCCATCTCAAAGGCAAACCCGAGTGCCGCGAGCTCTTGAACGAGATCATCTCGAGCGACGGCCAGAGCACCGTAGCCGAACCGAAAAAAGACGCCGCGAACCCGGCCGCGTAGCGCCTCGGTTCAACCCGTTTTCTTGGGTGGGGCTCCTTCGGCGTCAGAGCCGTCGGCGGATCGTCACGAACGACGGGAGCGACTAACGCTTCCCCCACAACGAGTGTGCTTCGACCTCTGCGAGATGAATGATGATCTCGGGTTCGCCCGCCTCGTGATCGTGCTTGGCCACGACTAAGGAGCCCGGTCGAAATAAGCGATCCCGGAATGGAAATAAGCTCGCGGGGTTAGCGGTTCGTCGTCCAGCATGCATGACGTGTCTGGAATCCGGACGAAGTACGAGCAACTTCGAGGCGTGATGGACGAGCGCGTCAC
>DATBBD010000174.1:0-6722 GCA_036271175.1 Polyangiaceae bacterium
GAGTCCGCGAACGAACGCGTGCGCGCCGCCCGAGCGCGCGGCATCGCCGAGCTCCGGCGCGAGCTCGACGTCGATGTCCCCGACTCACTCCGAACGACCGCAGGAGTTCCGCCACGCGCCGTCGCCGCTTCTTCAAAAGAGCCCGATCCGGCTCGAAAACGATGCTAATCGCCGCCCCAATCCCCAGGGAGTGGCAATAGTGCCATTGCATGCCGCGGGCGACGGCGCGCGAGCTCGTGGCACACCCTTGCCGTCGGGCACGCGCGAAGTGTGCCACTCCAGCGTGAAAGACGCGTAAATCCAGCGTCTTCGTCGCGGGGCACGACGTGTGCACCGATTGTGCGAGGATGCATAGCGCGTGGGCTTGGGCCGAACCTCCATCGAGGAACGAGAAACGATGACGAAGAAGAAACTGCAGCGACGGTTCGTACCTCGCATGATCTTGACCGCGGCGTGCGCGACGACGGTCGTCCCCGTTTGCGCGATCGAAGCGTGCGGCGGAGAGACGAGAGGGCACAGCTCCGACGCGGGAGCAGGCGGACAGTCATTCGGCGTTGCGATTGCGCTCGGCGGTAACGGCGGGCTACGCGGCGTCGCGGCGGGAGGATTCGGCGCAGGAGGAGGTCCCTCGGTCGCGGCCGCTGGCTTCGGCGGGTTCGGTGTCGGTGCCGCGTTCGGGGGAGCCGGCGGTCTTCCGTTCGTTGCGGCAGCGGGATTCGGCGGAGCCGGCGGTGTCGCAGCGGGCGGGTTCGGCGGATTCACGGTTGCCGCGGCCTTTGGCGGCAACGGCGGGTTTCAGGTCGCAGGTGGCGCGTTTGGCGTCGCGAGCGGCGGATTCGGCGGCGCGATTCGCGACTCGGGGAGCGACGCCAAGACCAATGACGCCAGCGCCAGCGACGCAGCAAAAGGTGGACACGCATCGCGCGATCCCGACGAGGGCGCGTTCGGTGAGCTCGGGTCCGGGGCAGAGGGTCGGAACGGGCGCACGCGCACGTCGAAGCGACGACGCAGCTAGCCTCCATGCCGATCCATCCGGGCAAGCTCAGTATTCGGCGAGTGCTCACGAAGACGCCGCTCGCGCGCCAACATGAGCGCGCAAAACCCGGAGGGCGAGTGCGAGCCGCGCGAGCCGTTCCCTGGGCAACCTTCGATCGATCGAAGTATCCCGCATCGGCGCTGGCGCTCGCCGAAAACGCGATGCTCGCGCTCGCCGGGGGCGAATACGGCGCAGTCGATGCGTTCTCCCGCTTGGTCTCGGCCCTCGCGCGGAACGGCGCGCCATTCGATCTCGTGTCGGCGGCGGCCGAGGTGCCGATCGACGAGGTCCGGCACGCAGAGCTCGCGCTCCGGACGGCGTCGCTCTACGCGGGCAAAGACGTTGCGGTCGATCTCGACACCTCGTCGTTCGACACGCCTTGGCCGTCGACGGGCTCACTCGAAGACCTGGACGCCGCCATGGTTCAGCTCCCGACGATCAGCGAGACCCTTGCGGCAGCACTCATCGACGCGTGTCGCGAGCGCGCGACCGATCCCATGGCGCGCGCGGTGTTCTCGACGATCATGGCCGACGAGGTTCATCACCTCCGGCTCGGTTGGTACTACCTGGCCTGGCGCGAACCGCAGTGGACTCGTGCCGAGCGTCAGCGCGCGGCGGACGTCGCCGGTCACATGATCGTGCAGATCGAGCGGCAGTTCTGGAATGGGCGCGATGCGCCTCGCGGGAGCCAGCGCGCAGCGGCCGCGCTCGGCGTGCTCGACTCCAAGACGCAACGAGCCGCCATCAAACGAGTCGTGGAAGACGAGCTGCTCCCTGGACTCGACGCGCTCGGGCTCGGCGCTTCGCGCGCCTGGCGGGTGCGCGTTCGCGGCAAGGCGTGACTACGGCTCGAACCGGTCGAGCCGATCGAGCCGATCGAGCCGATCGAGATAGAACACGGCGGTGACCAGAGTTCCGTCGAACGACAAGGCGTTCCCGTGGAAGGCGCTCGCGCGGCCGCTTACTCGCGACGCGCGCGCCCGCGTCGCTGCACAAACGCAAGCGCTTCTCGCCTGGCAGCGACGACTCGTCCGTTGGCCACGCGTGGGGTCCGCTCCCGATGCAACGCCGTTCGTCACGCTTTATGCCGGCGGCCGCCTCGTCGGGTGTTTCGGCTCGATGGAGGGAACCCCGGGCGAACGACTCGCTCGCGCCTTCGTCTCGGCGGCGGGAGACGGGCGGTACGACGGCATCGCCGCGAACGAGCGCGACGCGGTCGCCGCGTGCGTGTCGTATCTCCGGAACCCCATCTGTCGTGCCCTCGGGGAGCTCGAGCGACGATTCGAGCTCGGCACCCACGGCGTCGCAGCCGTCGTTCCCGGCAAAACCTCAGCGTTGCTTCTGCCGTCCGTCGCAGTCGACGAACACGCCGATCTCTCGGGATTGCTCGTCATCCTTGCACGAAAAATGGGCGTCGATCCCTCGGAGCTCGCGCGAGCGTCGCTCTATATGTTCGAGGCCGAATCGGTCGTCGCGCGGCAATCGGGTCCACCCGACGCAAGGTCTCGGCCCCCGCATCGAGGCGCCGGCTCCGTCGACGCGATCGACTCGGCCGCGACGTGGCTCGCCCGGCAGATCGACTCGAAGGGACGCGTGCGCTTCGGCGTCGATGCTCGCGCTCGCGCCGAGCACCCTCGCGGTGAGTTCTTGCACGGTCGCGCGGCCGTCCTCGTCCAAGCCCTCGCCGCTCACGGTGGACACCCTCGCGAAGTGGCGCGTGCGCGACGCTGGCTCGGCGGCGAGGTGCGCGCCGCGCTCGCTGGACGGAACATATCCGATTGGCCTCGCGAGCGCGCCGCGGTGGCAGGCACGGTCGCGCTCGCCGTGATGGCCGGCGTGGACCTCGCCGATGAACTGACCAAGCTCGCGGCGACCGAAGACGTAAAGCAAAACGCTTGGCATGCCGCGCAAGTCGTCGCAGCGCTCGGGCGTCGCGCGCCGCCGACGCTCTTCGAGGATTGCGTCGCGCATCTTCGCGAGCAGCCGTGGGCGCCGTGGACCGCCATCGCGGCGGACGTGTGGGGCGACACGGGGGTGCGAGATCGCGCATGCGACGCGCTCGCGGCGTCCGTTCGAACCCAAGCGCCCTATTTCGGCGCGGTCAACGTCACGCGGATCCCGGAAACCGCGCTCGTCGCCGTCGCGGTGGAAGCACTCGCCCGATCACCGACGCGCGCCGCACGAGCCGCGGCGCGTCGCGCCACGTCGTTTCTCTCTTCCGTGCAGTTACTCGGCGAACGCATTCCCGCGTCACTCGATCCGGACCGAACCCAAGGGGCGTTCCCCTTGTCGCTCGTCCTCGATGGCCTTCGCGCCGACGTGACGGCGCATGCACTGCTCGCGCTACTCGCCATGCGGCCGCGCGCGTGAGCGTTCCGGAGACGAAGAGATAGCCCTGCCGCTTGCGGCGGCGAGCATAGGGTGGTCTCATGGCCTAGTGCGACGAGGCTTGGGGTGGTTCTTTGCGGCGTGGTTCGTCCTCGGCTGCGGTTCGACCGCCGGCGGAGCTCACGGCAACGCCGATGCGAGCGAGGGTGGTGCGGCGACGGGCGGTAGCGCGGGGCTCGGCGGCACATCGACGACCGGCGGCGCCGCCGGTTCGGGCGCGACGGCCGGAGACACTCACGGAACCGGCGGAGCGGCGGCCTCCGGCGGAGCAAGCGGAGCGACGGCATCCGGCGGCGGAACCGCGAACCCGCGCTGCGTGCTGGGTTCGGAGAAACTCGGAAACTGCGTGCTCGGGCCATGAAGGGACCTCGTCGTGGCTGGTGAACGAAAGCCGTTCCGCATCGTTTTCCGCATCGACCGCGCATCGGTCCGGCGCGCGTTGATCCTCGCCGGGGCCCTGGTGCTCTTCGCGATCGCCGGCGTGTCGTTCGCGGTGCCAGTTTCGTTCTCCGATGGCAACGTGCTCACCGCCGAGCAGCTGAACGATGACTTTACGAACGTCGAGCAACGGCTGAGCGCACTGGAGTCGAAGCTCGGCACCGGCGAGCGCTACGTGGTGACCGTGTCGCAAACGGTCGCTCATGCCGGCACGCCGATCGCGGCGCTGTGCAACCCGGGCGATCGGGTCGTGAACGGCGCCTGTTACGCGAGCGCGTGGGGCAGCTCGATGAACATCTGGATGAACCAGCCCATCGTCGTCGGGACCAACGGGTGGACGTGCGGCGCCGATGCCGGAATCTATGCGAACGTCATTCACGCGCTCGCGACGTGCGTCGGCAACGGCGTCGATCGATCGACGGACGCGGGCATCGCCAAACCCGTCGATGCGGGTCGGTGCCCGGGGAGCGCCATCTGGGAGGGCGCGCAGCACCAGCCGTCCGGGGCTTGCCAGATGTGCGCCGCGGAGCAGTGCTGCCCCGCTCTGGACGCCTGCCTTCTCGATCCCGGTTGCCCGAGTGCCATCGACGTCAAGGGGCCAACGAACAGCGTGTTCGATCAACTGTCGACGTGTATCGGGTCGAAGTGCGGGTGCTCGCTATGACCGGAGGGAAATCGTGATGGGCGACTCGAACGACCAGGAAAGGCAGGACCACGTGGGCGACCGAGACGAGCCGTTCGTCATCGAGTTTCGAATCGAGCGGCGTACCGTGCGCCGGGCGCTCCTCGCGAGTGGCGCGCTGCTCTTGTTCGGCGCTGGCGTGTGCTTCGCGGTGCCGGTCACGTTCACGAACGGCTCGGTCCTCACGGCGGCTCAGCTGAACGGCAACTTCACCAACGTCGAGCAGCGCCTGAGCGCGCTCGAGGCAACCCAGGGCGGCGGCTTCGAATATGCGGTGCAAGCCACCGGAAATGTGGCGGCCAATCAACCGGGGGGACCGGTGCTCGCGCTCTGCAAGCCGGGCGAACGCGTCGTGATGGGTTCGTGCTGGAGCGATCGCGCCGGCGGCGCGCTCCTCATCTACGACGAAGGACCCATCTTCTCCGGAACGAACGGCTGGAAATGCTCAGCCGATGATCCGTCCCCCGAAGACGGCACCCTGCACGTCCTCGCCGTCTGCACCTCGAACGCCCCCGACGGTGGCACCGCGCATTGAATCACGCGCCGTGACCCGACGGTGCACGCGCCCTATCGTGACTTCTTCGATTCGTGCGCCGCAACGTTCCCGGTGCCAGCAAGTCGCCCCTCCCCTGACGCCGCGGCTTGGAGCGGCGGATTTGGGGAGGGCTGCGCGGCGAAGCCGCGCTGGGGAGGGGCACCATCCGGCGAAGCCGCGCTGGGGAGGGGCACCATCCGGCGAAGCCGCGGCGGGGTGGGGCAGCTCCTCGTGCGAGCGGTCGTTACGCTTTTTGGCCGCGATAGAAGCGGTAGTATTCCATCACTTTCACGACGTAATCGCGCGTCTCTTGGAAGGGCGGGATGCCGCCGTATTGCATGACGGCGTTTTCGCCGGCGTTGTAACCGGCGAGCGTGAGCTCGATGTTGCCGTTGAAAAGATTGGCGAGGATGCGGAGATAGCGGACGCCGCCGAAGATGTTCTGGCGCGGATCGAACACGTCGCTGACCAGCATGCGCTGCGCGGTTTCGGGCATGAGCTGCATGAGCCCGCGCGCGTTGGTGCGCGACGTCGCACGCGGATCGAAGCCGCTCTCGACGCGAATGACGGCGCGCACGAGCTCTTCGGGGATTTGATAGAGCGCCGCAGCTTGGTGAATGTACTCGTCGAACCGCGCTATTTTGCCGGGCGTGAGCGCGTCCGGGTCGTGACGCGGCTCGGGGACGCGCGCGTAGATCTTTCCCTTGCGCTGCGTGTTCGAGAAATGGATGACGCCGTCTTGGTCCGTGTATTGGTAGATGTCGGCGCGCGCGACGGACGCCGTGAGAAACATCACCGCCCACGACGCGTGGACCAGCGGGCGAGCGAGGCGCATGACGCGGCGGGACATGGAAAACGAGGCCTGCGACACCTCGAATGGACGATAGCCGAAGTTTCGCGACTCTCATAACGCGCGAACCTGCGCTCCTCGTCCGACATCGGCGCCGTCGGTCTTAGAATGCGTTTCCGGCGGCGATGTAACCGCCGATTGGCCTCGCGTCCGGCGACCACGCGATGTCGCCGCGAAGCACGAACGACGTCCCCGCGACGAGCCGCGCGCCGCCGCCGAGGCCGTACTTGAGCCCGACGCCGGTGCCGTCGAGCTCGGGATTGTCATGGTACGTCGCCCAGAGTCGACCGCCGTCGGCGAAGAGCGCGGCTTCGACGCCGTTGCTTTTTCCGAGTGCGTGGAAGTGAAAGAGCATCTTCCGGAACTCGACCTGGCCGAAGAGTTTCACCATGCCGTGGTAGCGCTGCGCGGGAATGCCGCGCACGCCGTTCGGGCCGCCGAATGCGCCGGTGTCGTCGAAGCGCGAGAGCTCGTAAAACGGCGGATCGCCGAAGAGGAAGTCACCGACGCCATGGATCGCCAGCGCCGAGCCGTCTTTGCCGACGGGGACGAAGAACCGCACCGCGCCGTCGGCTCGACCCCAGCGTTGCGGCACGCCGCCGTAGCCGCCCGGCGACAGATCGACGCGCGCCGTCTCCCACTGGCCCTTGGTCGGCGATACCTCGTTGTCGCGCGTGTCCCATTCGACGCCGTAGGAAAACGTCGCCACGCTGTGCGGCGCGAACGTCGTGATCAGGTTCCGCACGACGGCATTCGACGAATGCGCGTCTTCGGCGAGCAAGGTGTCCGCCGG
>DATBBD010000175.1:0-3082 GCA_036271175.1 Polyangiaceae bacterium
GGCTCGGCGCGCGCATACATGAGCCCGGCGGCCCCGACGCGCGACAGCTCGCGATGCAGCGATTCGGCGCCGAGCAGCGAGATCTTCTCGAGCCACGCAAGCGGCACTTCGCGGCCGACGACCGCGGCGAGCTGCACCACCGATTTGGCGGACCCCAATCGATCGAGACGCGCCATCAGCGAATCCTGAAGGCCCATGGGAACCCAATCCGAGCCGCCCCCACCGCGCGACGGCGGAGGCTCGGACGAGCGCTCGGCGAGCGTCCGCGCGATCTCCTCGACGTAGAGAGGCACTCCCTCGGCGGCGTCGAGCACTCTGCCGAGGAGCTCGTCGGACGTGTCCGCGGAAAACCGTTGCAACATGGAGTCGGCGACGGCGCGGGCCGCGTCACGAGACAGCGGCTCGAGCTCGAGCAACGAGGGTTCGGTGCCCGGCGCGAACGTGGGCTGGAACGTACGCCGCGCCGTGCATAGGGTGAGTGCCGGAATGCTCTTTCGCCGCGCGAGCCACTCTTTCAGGAGATCAAGGGTCGATGCGTCCGCCCAATGCAGGTCTTCGAACACCATCACCAGCCGGCGGTTTTCCTCGGCGAGCGACGCGAATAACGAAACCAAGCGATGAATCACCGTCGCGTGCTGTTTGGGCGACGGGAAGAGCGGAGCCGGCGCGGAAGCGTCGAGTCGGAGCGAAAGCAACGCGGCGAGCTCGGGTGCGGCGTCCTCGTGGCCGACGCCCGACAGCGCGCTAACCAGGCGGGCGTACTTCGCCTCGTCGGTATCCTTCGAGTGGAAGCCCGCCCAACGCTCGAGGTACTGCGTGATCGGATAGAACGACTCCGCCTCGTGATAGTCGGACGCGCCGAACCGGAGAACCCGATAACCCTCTACGGTCTCCAGGAACTCGTGGACGAGGCGTGATTTGCCGAGCCCCGCGTCGCCTCGAATGAGGACGGCGCGTCCTTCGGCGGTCGCCTCGCTCCAGCACGCCTTGAGGAGCTCGAGTTCCCTATTTCGACCGACGAAATCGGAAAACCCGCGGCGCTCGGCGGCGTCGAGCGGCGTCGAGGCGCGCCGCTGGCCGAGGACCCGGTGAAGCTTCATGGGTCGCGAGACGCCTTTCAGCGGACGGACACCGACGACCTCGCACTCGAAATAGCCGTCGACGAGCGCGTGCGTCGTGTCGCTGACGAAGACGCTGTTCGTCTCGGCCTGCGCCTGGACGCGAGCGGCGATGTTGGGCGTCGCGCCGACCGCCAAGCGCTGCGGTTGCGTCTCGTCGCCCATCTCGCCCACGACGACCGGCCCGGTGTGCAGCCCGGCGCGGACCGAAAGCTCGTGCGGAAGACGGGGGTCCTGCTTTGCCGTCAGCATGGACTCGACCACCGCGAGGGCCGCTTCGACCGCGCGCCGCGGTGCATCGGCCGACGCAGAGGGATAGCCGAAATAGACGAGGAGCCCGTCGCCGAGAAATTGCGCGACGTGTCCGTCGAATCGCCGGACGACGGTGGCACACCGCTGCTGGTAGTCGCGGAGCACGTGGCGCAAGTCTTCCGGGTCCATCTCTTCGGCGAGCGCGGTCGCGCCGACCAGGTCGCAGAAAAGCACCGTGATTTGTCGCCGTTCGGCGCCGGCGCGGAGCTCACTGGGAGGCGCCGCGTCGTCCGGCAGCGCCGAGGAACCACTCCCCGGCGTCGAGCTGTCGCAAGAGGAGCATCGACCCCGCTCGTCGAGCGGTCCGTCGCAACGCGGGCAGGACATGAGGCAGCGTACTACGACGGCGTTGCCAATCAAAAACGGAGTCGTCGAGGTTTCGCTCCCACGTCGAATGCTACTTCGAAGTCGCCACGTGGACGCCGTTCCAATCGGCGGGGGGAGGGCGTTCGGCCAGGAGCCGGCATCGATGGAGCAAGACGACGCTGACCGGGTCTTTGGCCAGGTCGTCGACCGACAGCACCTCGATGGCGCGGGTGAAATCCCGGGCCAGATAGGCGTCGAATGCGCTCTCGTAGCGGCGCGCTTCGTCGGCCCCGGGAATCTTCTCGCCCTGGCGGCCGAGAAGCTCGTACACGTCGATGCCTTTGGTCTTTCCCTTCACCGCCACGCGATCGACACGCCGGAAGACGAAGCGCGTTCCCGCGTCGGCGACGATGGCTTCGCTGACGAGCGTGGTCACGCCGTATTGCTTGCAGAGCGGTTCGAGTCGCGCCGCCAGGTTCACGCCATCGCCGAGCGCCGTGTAGGAGAGGCGCGACCGTGCGCCGAAATGACCGACCATGACGTTCGCGGTGTGCACCCCGAAACGCGTCGTCAGTGCAGGAAGGCCGTTCCACGACGCCGAGGCGTAGAGGGCGCGGGCGGCGTCTTTGCACGCCAGCACGGCTTCGCACGCCCGCTCGGCGTGGCGTTCGACCTTTGCCGGCGCGTTCCAGAATGCCATGACGGCATCGCCGATGTATTTGTCGATGGTTCCCGACGTCCCCGCGACGGCCGTGGTCATCGCTTCGAGGTAGTCGCCGAGGCGCCTCGAGAGCTCGTCGGGGGGCAAGCGCTCGGAGAGCGTCGTGAACCCCTCGATGTCGGTGAACATCAACGACACTTCGCGAAGCTCGCCGCCGAGCTCGGGTTCCTGATTTTTTTCGTAGAGCGAGCGGACGAGGTCGACTGGGATGTATTTCCCCATCGCGCGCACGACGGTCTTTGCACGCTCGAGCCCCAGCATGACCTCGTCGATGTCCGCTACGCGACTGCGCGCGGCGCTCGGAGCGAAGTCGAAGGCTCGCATTTGCGTCGTGGTAGCCGTGACCGAACCGAGGCCGCGACGCATCGCGCCGAGCGCCGACGCGCCGATCGCGAGGACGAGGAGCAACGTGGCGCCGAACACCACGAGGAGGGTGTGCTCGAATCGGACGAGATCGCGGGTGTAGTACGACTCGGGCACGAGCACCGCGACGAGCCAGCCCTTGGTGCCGCCGTTTCCTTGCGACAGCCCTTCGAGCGTCGCGAGATAGCGCTCGCTTCCGACGAGGAGCGACCCCGCGGCACTTGGGCGCTTCGGGTCGAGCCCGCGCACGAGCGGGCCGTCG
>DATBBD010000176.1:0-6166 GCA_036271175.1 Polyangiaceae bacterium
CGTGGAACGCGAGCGCTCGCGGCTCGACGAGCTCGCGAAGCCGCTCGGACGGCTCGACGGCCTCGATGCCGCGGAGCAGGCCACGCTGGTGTCGGAGTATCTCTTCGGCGAATGCGGGTTCCGGGGGAACTCGGAGGACTATTACGACCCGAAGAACACGTTCTTGAACGACGTGCTCGATCGGCGTCGCGGGATTCCGATTTCGCTGTCCGTCGTGTACGCCGAGGTCGCGAAGCGCGCGGGGGTCGTGGCGAACGGCATCGGATTTCCGGGGCACTTTCTGGTGCGCATCGAGAGCGAATCGAGCGGTCCGATCGTCGTCGATCCGTTCGGGTGCGGGCGCATCGTGGGGCCGGGCGCGCTCGACTCGCTCCTCGAGCGGGCGCATCGTCGTGCGCGAAAAGTCGATCGCTCGCTGTTGCAGCCTGCGCCGCCGCGAGCGGTGCTCGTGCGCATGCTGATGAACCTGAAAGGCATCTACGCGTCGCGCGGCGAGCTCGCGCGGCTCCTCGTCGTTTTGTCGCGCATTCTCGAGCTGGAGCCGGATTCGCCGAACGATCGGCGCGATCGCGGGCTCATCGCGATGCGCCTCGGCTCGCCCCGCGTCGCCGAGTCCGATTTGCGGCGCTATCTCGAGCTATCGCCGGAAGCGGGCGACGTCCCCGAAGTCCGGCGCGCGCTCGGCTCCGTCGTCGATCGCGGGTCGCCAGCGAACTGAGCGCGTCGGTAAGACTCGGCCGTGTCTGCGACGGCACCGACGGCCGCGCGCCAATCCTCTGGCCTCACTCCTTGTCGCAGTGATAGTCGCCGAGGAAGATCAGAGCGCGCGCGCATTTCAC
This sequence comes from Polyangiaceae bacterium, assembly GCA_036271175.1. Taxonomy (GTDB): domain Bacteria; phylum Myxococcota_A; class Polyangia; order Polyangiales; family Polyangiaceae; genus DASZVB01. The sequence goes on from DATBBD010000176.1 coordinate 840, forward strand.
CGACACGCGCGACGTGCCTTTTTCCGTCGTGAACACGTATTCGTGTGAAAACGGCGACCGAGAAAACTCGACCATTTGCACCGGGCACATTTGCCCGCCGCACGCCGTTTGAGCGGCGAGCTTCTGGACGTCGCTGTTGTCCGAATACGTATTGATGAAGCCGAGCACGGTGAGCCCGAGCAGCACGACGGGGATCACGACGCGGCGGACGATGCCGGCCTCAGCCATTGGCGACGCTCGCGGCGATCACTTCGTTCCCCCGACCTCGAGCTCGTAGAACGGCGATTCGCGATCCTTCGGCCAGTAGAGCCCGGCGCCGATGATGAGCAGGTGCTTCTGCAGGAGCCCGCGATAGTACGAGCCGTTCCGGACGAAGATGTCGGCGTCGGTGCGCTGGCGATCGACGTTCTCGCGCAAGTCGCCGCGCGTCGTGATCTCGAGATAGACGAGGCCCTTGGCCATCGCGGCGATGTTCGCGACGGCCGGCGCGACGTCGGGATCGGGCAGGTACTGCAGGACGCCCTGGCACACGATGAGGTCGTACTTCTTCCGGTCGCGCCAGCGCGCGATGTCGCGGTGTTCGTAGCCGTGCTTTTTGCACATGGCCGCGCTCACCTCGGTGCCGGTGTACTTCACGCCCTTCTCGTTCTTGGCGACGTAGTCCTTCCACAGGCCGACGCCGGCGCCGATGTCGAGGACGCTCTTGACCTCGAGCTTGTTCCACTTGGCGTAGGCAAAGACGAAGTCCGCGAGGTGCGCGTGCTCTTCTGCCCCATGCACGCGCGTCGCAGGGTTTTCGTAGAAGCGGTGATAATAGGCTTCGTCGAAGCGGCGAAACCGGTCCATGGCGCGGAGTCTATCGCGAAGCCCCGGTTCCCCACCGACGGAGCGCGGCTCGGCTGTCGTTTTTTCCGGGCGGGGCCTGAAGCGAGAAGCGACCGCCTCGGTTGCCCAATTAAATAATTGAAAATACTCGGACTTTATTATTATTGCATCCATTCGCATGAACGCATATATAGATCGGGTGACGGCGGCTCCCAGCGCAGCTCCCGACGCCCGATGGCACCTCTATCGGGTGCTCGCGGATCCGGTTCGGCTGCGCTTGCTCGCGCTCGCCGAAGAAACGGAGCTGTCCGTCGGTGAGATCGCGGAGCTGCTCGAGCAGCCGCAACCGAACGTGTCGCGGCACGCGACGGCCTTGCGGCAAGCGGCGCTGCTCGCCGATCGACGCGACGGAACGCGGACGTTTCTAAGGCTCACGGCGCGCGCCGCGCAAGACCCGGTCGTCGCCGACGCGCTCGCCGAAGGGCGACGCCTCTGTACCGACGACGGCAGCCTCGCACGCGTGAACGCCGTGGTGCGCGCCCGCGACGAACGCACGCGCGAATTTTTCAGCGCGGCGCCGACCGAGGTCGAGCCGGACACCGGAGATCTCTCGGCGTATCTGTACGCCTTCGGCGCGCTCTTGCCGCGTCGCGGGCTCGCCGTCGACGCCGGCACCGGTGACGGCACGGCGCTCGAAATGCTCGCGCCGATGTTCGACCGCGTGCTCGCCGTCGACAGGAGCGAAGCGCGGCTCGAAGGCGCGCGCCGTCGCGCGGCTGCGCGGAGCTTCGATCACGTCGAGTTCCTGTGCGGCGAAGTCGACGGCCCCGAGGTGCGGCGCGCCGTCGGTACCGGCGCGGACGTCGTCGTTGCAGGGCGCATGCTCCACCACGCGCCGATCCCGGCGAAGATGGTAGCGTCGCTGGTCGATCTACTCGTTCCCGGTGGCCGGCTCTTGGTGGTCGACTATGCCGCGCACAGCGACGAATCGATGCGTGAAGCTCAAGCCGATGTGTGGATGGGGTTCGAGCCGAAAGAGCTCGCCGCGTTCGCCGCGCAAGCGAATCTCGTGTCGGCTCGCGTGCTTCCGATCCCCAGCGGCTGCTGGTCGAACGGGCGGCGTGGCCGCGCCGAACGCGTGCCGTGGCTCGCGCTCGTGGGAACGAAGGCTGCCGGCACCGATGTCGGTGCGAGCAAAAAAAACGGGCCCCGGAAGGAATCCGACGCGCGTTCATGAGGTTTGGGATGCGAGAAACCGCTACCATGCGAGACCGTTTGTCAGAAAAGAACGCGGGCGCGATGCGCGCCGCGAAAGGGAGAGCACGATGACCGAGAGCGCAGCCGCAAAGTCCGCCACTACGAAAACCCAGGTCCCCACCGTCGATGGCGGCACCTATCACGTCGCGGACATGGGTCTCGCCGAGTGGGGTCGTAAGGAAATCGAGATCGCCGAGACGGAAATGCCCGGCTTGATGGCGCTTCGCGAAGAGTACGGCGCGAAGCAACCGCTGAAGGGCGCCCGCGTCGCGGGCTGTCTTCATATGACGATCCAGACCGCGGTGCTCATCGAGACCTTGAAGCACCTCGGCGCGGAAGTGACGTGGACGACGTGCAACATCTACTCGACGCAGGATCACGCCGCCGCGGCGATCGCCAAGGCCGGCATCCCGGTGTTCGCCTGGAAGGGCGAGACCGAGGGCGAGTACTACCACTGCATCGAGCGGCAGCTCGTCGCGTTCAAGGGCGGCAAGGGTCCGAACATGATCCTCGACGACGGCGGCGACCTCACGCAGGTCGTCCACGACAAGTACCCCGGCATGTTCACGGGTCCCGATCCGATCCGCGGCATCAGCGAAGAGACGACCACCGGCGTGCATCGCCTCTACGAGATGTTCAAGAAGGGCGCGCTCCTCTGCCCGGCCATGAACGTCAACGACTCGGTGACGAAGAGCAAGTTCGACAATCTGTACGGCTGTCGCGAATCGGGCATCGACGGCATCAAGCGCGCGACCGACGTCATGTTCGCCGGCAAGGTCGCGGTCGTCGCCGGCTACGGCGACGTCGGCAAGGGGTGCGCGCACGCGCTCCGCGGACAGGGCGCGCGGGTCCTCATCACGGAGATCGACCCCATCTGCGCGTTGCAAGCCGCGATGGAAGGCTTCCAGGTCACGACGATGGACGAAGCCGCGCCTCAGGCCGACATCCTGATCACCGCGACGGGCTGCCTCGAAGTCGTGCGCGGCGAACACCTCGAAGTGATGAAGAACGAGGCCATCCTCTGCAACATCGGCCATTTCGACATGGAAATCGACATGCGGTACCTCGAGAACACGAAGGGCATCCGCGAAGAGAACATCAAGCCCCAGGTCGATCACTTCATCTTCCCGAACGGCAAGAAGATCATCGTGCTCGCCCGCGGTCGCCTCGTGAACCTTGGTTGCGCCACCGGCCACCCGAGCTTCGTCATGAGCACCAGTTTCACGAACCAGGTGCTCGCGCAGATCGCCCTCTTCACCGAGAAGTACCCGATGGGCGTGCACCTCATCTCGAAGAAGCTCGACGAAAAAGTCGCGCGGCTCCACCTCGGCAAGCTCGGCGTCAAGCTCGACCAGCTCTCCACCAAACAAGCCGAATACCTCGGCGTCCCGGTGGACGGGCCGTACAAGGCGGATTTGTATCGGTACTAAGTCGGCAGAAGCCGCATCGACGCGCGCGGAGGTCGCTCTTCGCGCGCGTTTCGTTTTTTGTTTTGGGGCAAACTGTCCGGCGCTCGCGTCGCGGGGGCGGCGCGATGCACCCCGAAGCGCTGGATCGACGAAGCCGGCTCAGTGCGCTCCGTGCGTCGCGCAGACAAATGGGGCACGGGCTTTGCATTGCACCTGGGAGGCGGTTTCTTTGTGCCGTCTTGTGCCATGCGCCTCTCGAAGAAAGGGAACCCCACTCTCGTGAATCGCCAATCTGAAGAGCGGCGTGGAAGCGTCTCACGTCGTGCGATGGCCGCCCTCGTGGTCGCCTTCGTGCCGGTCTTCGTCGGTGCGTGTGCGAGCAACACGACGGATGCGACGAGGTCCCGCCCCAACACCGTGCCCGACGGTGGGATTGAGGGCGGCAGTGTCGGGGACGCCAACACGCCCAAGGACGGCTCCGCCAAGGACGGATCGTCGTGCTCGGACGGGGCGCCGCCATGCTTTCTCCTTCGCGACAAGGGCGGGAGCACGCCGGCCGGCACCCAATTCGAATGCTGTGCGAACGGGTACGCTTGCGCTGCACCCAATGTCCCCGACATCGACCCTGGTCTCGAGTTCAGCTACACGTCGTGCACCAAGGAGTGCGCGACCGGCGCGGACTGTGACAGCGGCGTGTGCGGCGTCCAGCAAGACACGTCGTTCGTTCAACGACACCTGTGCCAGGTGCCGAACTGCCATGATGGCGTAAAAAACGGCAGTGAATCCGACGTCGATTGTGGGAATGTCTGCGAGGAAAACGACCCGGCGCACGGCGCGATCCTCTGCTTGGTCGGGAAATCCTGTCTGGGGCCCGACGACTGTGTCACCGGTGTGTGCAGCGCGGACGGTCGTTGCGCGGCTCCGGGATGCGCAGACGGCGCGAAGAACGGCGACGAGACCGGCGTCGATTGCGGCGGCTCTTGCCCCAAGAAATGCGCCGACGGCGCCGCGTGCAATACGGTCAACGACTGCCAGAGCGGAAATTGCGACGTCGGTCTTTGCTACCCCATCACGTGCCGGGACGGCGTCGTAAACGGGGATGAAACGGACGTCGATTGCGGCGGGGCCTGCCCCGCGAAGTGCGCGATCGCGAAGCGGTGCGCGGTCGACGGCGATTGCATCGCCGGAGACGTCTGTAGAGGAAGCGACGGCGGGGAGCGCTGCACCTCGGCGTCGTGAGCGAAAGCCCGCGCCGTACGATTCCACGCCGGGTCGCTCGCGTTTTTACGAGCCGCCTGCCTTCCGTAGCTCCACGCCCGCCATCGTGAACTTGCCTTTCGCGACACCGGCGATGCTGATGTCGACGGACGCTGGCTCCGTAACGGAAAAAAACAGTGGCGTCTTCGACGCCCCGTCGCCGAGCGACGTTCCGCGAGACGTGACACGGACCGACGCTGCGCCCTTGGGGGATCGGACTCGGAGCGTCCAGGCTCCCGGCGACAGGTCGACGCCGGCGACGGTCGACGTCGAACCGGCGTTGATCACGGTCGAGAACGTGCCGTCGGGGTCGAGACGTGCGACGGCGCTCTTCTGGTTCGCAAAGAAATAACCTGGGATGACGACGGCGTCGGGCGTGCGCTCGTAGCCGATGCGGCCGTCGGTGCGCACCCAGAGCTCGGCGGTGAGCGGGGGTTTGCCGCCGCGTGCCTGGAAGCGAAGCGCGGCGTAGTGACGCGGGAACTCCGGGTTTCGCACCATCTCGAATTGAGCGGGGAACTTCGCGCCGTGACCGCAGGGCGGCACGCCGAAGCACACGATGTCCGGCGCGCGCCGGAG
>DATBBD010000177.1:0-5633 GCA_036271175.1 Polyangiaceae bacterium
GACGACAAGACGAGCTACGCGAACGCGACCCTGACGGCGCGGATCGCGACCATCGTCGCCGGCCCGCTCGCCAACTACTTCTTCGCGTCGGTGCTGTTCTTCGTCGCGCTGATGATCGGCGGCGAGATCATCCCCTCGAACTCCACGGTCGTCGAAGTGATGAAGGGCGGCTCCGCGGACATCGCCCAGATGAAGACCGGCGACAAGGTCGTCTCCATCGACGGAAAGCCCATCGCGACGTTCGACGAGATGCGCCGCGTCGTGCTCTCGCACCCCAACGACAAGCTCACCATGGTCGTCGAGCGCAAGGGCGTGCAGATCCCGCTCGAGATGACGCCCCAGCCGACGGGCGACAAGGGTGGTGGTCAGATCAAGGTGCAAGCGAAGTCGGAGCGCGTGCCGGTCACCCTGAAGACCGCGGCGGTGAAATCGTTGGTCGCGCCGGCGATCGTCGTGGAACGACTCGTGGTGGGCCTCGAGCGCATCATCACGAGGAAGGAACGCCCCGACCTCGCAGGGCCGGTCGGCATCGTGAAAATCGCCGGAAGCGCCGCGGAACGCGGGATGGACGAGTACCTCGAATTCCTCGGCATGCTGAGCGCGTACCTGGGCGGCTTCAACTTGCTCCCCCTGCCGGCGCTCGACGGCGGAAGGCTCGCATTTTTGGCTTACGAGGCCGTCACTCGCCGGCGCGCGAACGCCCGCGTGGAAGCCGGGATCCACTTCGTCGGCCTGGTGATGCTGCTCACGCTGCTCGCCGTCGTGACGGTGTTCGATTTCCGGCGCTGAGCGGCGTCGTGAACGGCGCGAACGAAGCGTTCACCGTCTCGGGAACGGGGCTGCACGGCGGCGCGCCGTGTTCCGTCGCGTTCGAACGCAACGCGGGCGACGTCGTGTTCCGGACGGCGCACGGCGACGTCACGGCGAGCGAGCTCACCGTCGAGCGCGCCGATCGCGGCGTGCGCGTCGCGTGCGCGCGCACGGGCCTTCGCGTCGAGAGCGTCGAGCACCTGTTCGCGACGCTCGGCGGACTTTCGATTCGCGACGGCGTCGCCATCGAAGTCACGGGCGGCGAAGTGCCGCTCGCGGATGGCGCCGCGCTCGCGTTCGTTCGTGTCCTTTCCGCCCTCGACGTCCCGCGTGCGACCCCCCAAATGAAAATCGTTCGTGCCGGCGCCATCGACGTCGGGCGTTCGCGTTACGTGTTCGAGCCCCGAGATGACGTCGCGCTCGACGTCGAGGTCGAATTCGACGGCGTGGGCGCCGAGCGCGCGACGTGGAACGGCGACGCGGACGCGTTCGTTCGCGACATCGCCTGGGCGCGCACCTTCGGGTTCCGACGCGAGGCCGCGGCGCTCTCGGCCGCGGGTCGAGCTCGCGGGGTGGACGCGCACGCGGTCATGATCCTCGACGAGCACGGCTCGGTCGAACCACCCGGCGCGCCGGCGCGGCCCGGCGAATTCGCGCGCCACAAGCTGCTCGACCTCGTGGGCGATTTTTATTCGTTCGGAGGGCCGCCGGTAGGGCTCGTCCGCGCATCGCGGCCGGGTCACGCGGCGACGCACCTCGCGGTCGCGCGCGCCCTTGCCGAAGGCATCGTCGTTTCGACGAACCCGCGCCGACCCTGATAACGTGTCGGCATGCGTTCTCGTTCTCGCTCGCTCGTCACGGCCGCCTGCGTCCTGGTCGCCCCGATGGCGACGGGCTGCGGCGCGCCGACGGTGAGCCTCGCCGAAGGGCCGCGCGAGTACGTCGCGACGGACTACGAGCAGGTGCTGCACAACTGGACGCGCACCGAGCAACTCTTCGTCGCGAGCGAGCTCGACGATTTGCTGACGGCGACCGCGACGTACGAGTCGTGGGATTTTCGGTGGGCTTACGTCGTTCGCTACGCCGAGGACTATCGATTGACCGTCGACCAACGTCGCGCCGTGCTCGAGCGGTCGCTCGAGGAGTCGGAGCACTATCACCAATTTTACGTCGCGCTCTACGCGCAGCGCGTGCAGTGGTCGGATCTGACCGCGGAGAACGCGGCGTGGATCATGCGGCTCATCGACGACCGCGGGAACGAAACCGCGCCGAGCGAGATCGAAGCGATCCGAAAACCGGGCGCGATCGAGCGCACCTATTTTCCGTACACGACGCCGTGGCGCCGCGCGTATCGCGTGCGTTTTCCGGTCGCGCGCGCCGACGGTCGCTTGACGATTTCGCCGAACGCGCACTGGTTCGGCTTGCGGTTCGCGGGAGCGCAAGGCAATGAGCAACTCGTCTGGCTCGTCAAACCAGACGCGAACGCGGCAACGGCGACCGCGACCAACGAGAGCGCGCCGTCCGAGTGACCCGGCGCGCGCGCGCATTTTTCCGACCGACGCAGCGGGGGGCGCAGTAGGTTTATGAGATAGCAGCTACCCGGCGAGGATTTCGATGAGGGGCGGCACGCTGAGCAGGAGCTCGTGGGCCACGGCGCGGGTCGCGAAGAGCGTCACCGCGCCGGATTTTCCGGCGCGCGCCGTCACGCCAGCGGAACCCGCGCTGAGCACTTCTTGGGCGAACAGGAACTCGCCGGGGCCGACCTCGTCGGACGCGGTGTCTCCTTCGACGAGCTCGACGCGGCCGGCGCCGACGACGTAGAGCCCGGGAACCGGTTTGCCTTTGACGACGATCGTCTCGCCGGGTTCGTAAGCTTTCGCTTCGAGGCGCGACATGACCATCCCGCGGAGCGAATCGTCGAGGCGATCGCCGAGCGCGCCGAGCGTCGCGCCGGCGAGGGCTTGGAATCGATCCGCGACCAGACGGAGCTCGTCGGCGACCCACGGGCAGTCCACCATCGTTTCTCGGAGGAGATCGGCGTTCCACGACGCGACGACGGTGCCGGCCTCGAGCGCGACGACGCGCAACAGAATGCCTTCGCCGAGCGATCCGCGCGTAAACACGACGTCGCCCGGCTGCGCGAACGCGGCCGAGACGTCGGCGATCGAAGGCATGATGCCGACGCGACCGCGAGTGACGAGCGCCGCGCCGAAAGACCCCACTTCTTCTTCCGCGCCGAGCGTCGTGAGGACGGCGCTTTCGGCGAGCCTCGACTGAACGTCGTCGGGCAAATCTTCGAACCCGCGGACGTTGGAGAGCAAAATGCCGTCGACGAGCGGCGGCCGCGCAGGCGGCTCCGGCGCGATCGCGGCGGCTTCCGGCGAAACGCTTCCCGGCGCGAAATCGGCGGGTTCCGGCGCGATTTCCGACGCGGCGCTGACGGCCGCCACGTCGGTGTCTGGTTCGGACGAGTCGTCGTGCTCCATCGACGTCAGGGTCGGCGCGGCGATCCGCACCGGCGGAGGGGCATCGAACTCCGCGGGATCGAGCGGGGGTTCCGTCGGCATGGGCGGCGCCGGTTCTTCGCCGTACGACGAGCCCGACGCTGGCGACGGAAGCGGGTCGAACCCGAGAACGCCGATCTCCGTCGATTCGTGCGAGTCGAAACCGAACGACGACGACTGCGGGGCGCGCGCGCCGAACGCAGCCGGCGCGGCGGCCTTCGCGGCGTTCTCGGCGTCTTCGTCCCAGGGCGCCGTGGGTTCGTCGAAGCCGGCATCGTGAGATTCGCGCGGCGCGCCGTTCTCGACGGATTCGATCGCGTCGTCGGAAGCGTCGCCCGTTTTTTCGTCGTTGAACTGCGCGTGCTCGTCGCCTTCGTTCGACGACGGCGGCGGTGCGATCAAAGCGGCGCGCGCTCCCGGGGGCCGAAGGCTCGTGGGCAACGAATCGAACAACTCGCCCGCATCGACGTCGTAAACTTCACCCGAGTCGATCGAGACGGGCGGAATCGTCGGAGCCTGATCGTCGAACTCGTCTTCTTCCTCGAAGTCGAAGGGGATCTCGCTGGTCAGCGACGGCATGCTCACCTTCGGAGCGGGCCATTGGCTTCCGGTCGGCGGTCGCCCGGTGAGCAGCTCGTCGACGTCGTTCGCCTCGATCCGCACCGGCTCGCTCGGCGGAGCCGGCGGTGCGGCGGAGTCCGGCGCCGAAAGCGCCTCCGACACCAGACGATCCGCGACGTGGGCGGCGAGCTCGGTCAGATCCTTGGTTCGCGCCGGGTTGCCGGCCGCGATCGCCGCGTCCACGGCGCGCCGGAGCCACACCACCGCGTCCGCGCGCGACCCGCGCTGCCATTGCACGGCGGCCGTCTGGAGCGCCCACGCGACGTCGTCATCGTCGTCGGCGAGCGGAGGCGGAATGACGGGCTCACCCTGCATACAGAGGACTCATAGTACTCGGTCGGGGCGACCTGGCGAGACCGCACGTTTGCCGTGTGCGGGCGCCTGCTTCGGTCAGTGAGCCTGAATGAGGACTTCGCGGTCCCGGGCTCCGTTCGGCGGACCCACCATGCCGAGCTTTTCCATCATCTCGACCATCTTTGCGGCTCGATTATAGCCGATCGTCATCTTCCGCTGGAGCCACGACGTCGAACAGCGACGCGTCTCGGCGACGATGCGCACGGCCTCGTCGAACCGCGGATCGGCGGGTTCTTCCGCCTTCGCTTCCTCGTCCTCGTCGTCGTCGCGGAGGAGGATCGCGTCGTGATAGGTCGGCGTTCCCTGCGAGCGCAGGAACGTCGTCAAGGAGTCCACTTCTTCCTCGCTCACGAACGGACACTGGACGCGCCGCATTTCGTTCGAGCCGTTCATCTTCACGAGCAGGTCGCCCTTGCCGAGCAGGAGTTCTGCACCTTGTTCGTCGAGGATCGTCCGGCTGTCGACTTTTTGCGCCACGCGGAACGCGATCCGCGTCGGAAAATTCGCCTTGATCATGCCGGTGATGACGTCGACGCTCGGGCGCTGCGTCGCGAGCACGACGTGCATGCCGGCTGCGCGCGCCTTCTGCGCGAGCCGCGCGATCGCGCACTCGACGTCCTTGCCTTGCTGCATCATCAAATCGGCGAACTCGTCGACGACGATCACGATGTACGGGAGGCGCCCCGGCAAGATCACGCCGTCGGCACCTTCGCGCGCCGGCGCGACGCTCACGACGTCGCCGTTCGCGGTGATCGCCGACACCTCGGCGGCGTCCGGCGGCGGAATTTCGCCGTCCTCGATCCGCTTCACCCAGCGGTTGTAGGTGACGATGTTCTTCGTGCCGGCGTTCGCGAAGAGCTGGTACCGACGCTCCATCTCGTCGACCGCCCACTTCAGCGCCTTGGCGGCCTGGCGCATGTCGGTCACGACGGGCAGCAGCATGTGCGGAATGCCGTCGAAGGGGGCGAGCTCGACGACCTTCGGGTCGATCATGAGGAGCCGGAGCTCGTCGGGCGTGCGACGGAAGAGCAAGCTCGAGAGCATGACGTTGAGGCCGACGCTTTTTCCGGCGCCGGTCGCGCCGGCGACGATGACGTGCGGCATCGACGAGAGATCGGCGTAAAACGGGGCGCCGACGATGTCGCGACCGAGCACGACCGGAAGCGGAACGCGCTCGGCGAGCTGATCGAATCGCTTGTCTTCGACGAGCTCGCGAAGATTCACCGGCTGCCGCTCGTCGTTCGGCAACTCGAACCCGATGCGGCTCTTGCCGGGAATTGGCGCGACGATACGCACTTTGCGAGACAGCCCGAGCGCGAGATCGTCGGAGAGGCTCGCGATTTT
>DATBBD010000178.1:0-13469 GCA_036271175.1 Polyangiaceae bacterium
ATGCGCGATTACTTCGCTCGCAACGAGCGGCGCGACGACGATCCGCGCGTCGCAACGAACGACCTCCACTGACGCGCGCGTCGGCGTGACGTCAAGACCGAGTAGCGCCATCGCGCGGTCCGGCGTAGGCAAGGAGCCCGTCGTCGTCGATTCGCACGGGGTCGCGCGATGAGTCTCGTCTGTCCGCATCGTCCTCCGTGCCCGGGGTGCCCGCGCCTCGGCGCGCCGGACGTCGCACCCCCGGCGATCGCCGCGGTCGAACAGCTCGCGCGCGAGCACGACATCGCGCCTCCTCGGATCGTCCGCGGACGCGCGGTTGCGTTTCGACACCGCGCGCGACTCGCCGTGCGCGGGCGCGCGACTTCGCCGAAGATCGGGATCTTCGAGCTCGGCACGCATCGCGTCGTCGACATTCCGCGCTGTCTCGTCCATCACCCGCTCATCAACGACGTCGCGCGCGAGCTGAAGCGCGCCATGATCGCGACGGGCGCGACGACGTACTCGGACGACGCGCACCGTGGGCTCGTGCGCTACGTGCAGGTCGTCGTCGAACGGCGCACCGAAACGGCGCAAGTCGTCGTCGTCACGAACGAGTCGGAACCGGCATCGAGCGCGCCGCTCTTCGACGCCCTCGTCGCGCGACTCGGTGAGCGACTCCACAGCGCGTGGTGGAACGGAAACCCGGCGCGCGCGAACACCATTTTGGGACCGCTTTTTCGACTCATGGTCGGTGAGCCCGCGGTCGAAGAACGAATCGGCGAAGCGCGCGTGTTCTATCCACCTGGCGCGTTCGGACAGAACAATTTGGACCTCGCCGACGAGGTCGTCCGCGAAGCGCACGCACGCGTTCCGGCGGGCGCGCGCCTGCTCGAGCTGTACGCCGGCGTTGGACCGTTAGGGCTCGGTCTCGTCGCCCGGTCGCGAAGCGTCGTCTTCAACGAGCTGTCGACCGACTCGCTTCGCGGCCTCGACCTGGGAATCGCCGCACTCGCCCCGGAGCTCCAGGCGCGCGTCCAGGTCGTCCGTGGCCCGGCGACCGCAGCCATCTCCGAAATCCCCGGCGCCGACGTCGTCATCGTCGATCCGCCGAGGCGCGGTCTCGACGTCGAGGTGACGGACGCGCTCGCCCTTCATCCCCCGAAACGACTGGTCTACCTGTCGTGCGGCTTGCCGTCGTTCTTGAACGACGCGGGCGCATTGACGCAATCGAAGTCGCTGTCGCTCACCGAGCTCGTCGTGTTCGATTTGTTTCCGCACACCGAACACGTCGAGGTGCTCGCAGTCTTCGACCGGGCGGCGACGGGCGACGCCGCATCCCTTGCGATACCTGCGGGCCACTGAACGACGAAGTCCGCGTCTAGCCGTCCTCATCGGAGCGACGAAACGCGGACCTCGCGCTACCTACTCAACTGGCCGAGCCGGCGCGTCGAACGAGGCCGCCGAGGCTCACATGCATTCAGCGACGCCCTCGGCTTTGCCGGCACTGATGATGCCGTTGCATCCCTGGATGAACGCGCTCTGCGAAGCCGCCGGATAGCCCTGGCAGCTCGCCGCGGAGAACGCGCTGCACGCGGTCGTCGACTGACCGAGCATCGTGTAGAGGGGCGTACAACACGTCGCGGCTTTGTCGCAGACACTGCAGTCGCCGCTCGCCGTCGTGCCACCCGCACCGGTGGTCTCGCCACCGGTGTTCGTACCGCCGCTGCTCGACGTGACGCCGCCCGTGGAACTCGTACCGCCGGCGCCTGGCGATCCTCCGGTCGATCCCCCGGAGCACGATGACGACGCCGCGGTGAGACAGTCGTCGAGTGCGTCGCAGGTCCCCGCGATGCACGCGTTCTCCTTAGAAAGCACCTCATTGAAATCGCACGACACCGTGCTCGTGGTCGTGTTCGCCGGTGCTCCGCCGCTCCCTTGACCCGCGCTGTTGCAGATCGACTCGCACTGGCCCTCTTCGGAGGCGAATGCCGGCTGGCACATCGCTTCCTTCTGACAAACCTTGACGCAGACCTGCTGGAACTGCGCAACGTTGGCGGTCCCCGAGCCGCTGTCGCTGCCGCATCCGGTCAGCGCGGCGATCAGCATCCAAGAACCTTGCGTCCAGAGCACCGCTCGCATCATTTTCATCGAAGAATCTCCTCGGTTGGAAGACACAAACCGCCCAATTTAGCCCGCTTTCCGCGTTTTCCGCAAGAACCAGGTTCGGGGCGCGGCGCGTGTTCATACGCGGCGTCGCGTTCGCACCTTCCTTCGACCGCCGAGTGACCACGCGGCTGGCCACGCGACGCGGCCGTGACGGGATTGGCGGGGCATCGCGCTAGCGGGTTGAGCTATGGTCGCCGGGTGCGCGCCGATCGATCGAACCCCGGAACCGCGTTGGGCTTTTTGGCGACGGTGCTCGCGGCGGGTTGCGCGCCGGGTCGCGCTCCCGCCGCCGAAACGGTGCGGGCGGTAACGGCTGCCGCCCTTCGATTCGCGCCGGTCACGCACGGAGTCGCGGCCGGCGACGTCACTTCTACGAGCGCCGTGATCTGGTCACGTTCCGATCGGTACGCGGTGATGCACGTGCGAGTGGACGAGGGCGACCGGTCGACGACGGGGAGCGTCTGGGTCACCGCAGCCCGCGACTACACCGGCAAGATCTCCATTGCCGGACTCTCGGCGGACACCCCGTACCGGTACACGGTCTGGTTCACGATCGGCGAGTCGTCGGAGGTGCCGCCGGCGAACGTGACGGCGACGGGCTTCTTTCGTACGGCGCCACTCGCCACGGCCAATCGCCCGCTCTCGTTCGGGTGGAGCGGGGATCTGGGCGGCCTGAACGTGTGCCGCGACGCCAAGTACGGCTATCCCGTGTTCGACCATATCGATGGTCGGAATCTCGATTTTTTCATCGGCCTCGGCGACATGATCTACGGCGACCAGGCTTGTAAGCCGATCGGACTGTACGGCAATGCTCAAATCGAGGCGCCGGTCGCCGAATCGACGACGGTCCGCAACTATTGGGCGCACTGGAAATACAACCGCGAAGATCCCGGCCTTCGTCGGTTGCTCGCTTCGACTGGCTACTACGGCGTCTGGGACGACCACGAAGTCATGAACGACTTCGGACCCCGTGACGACTGGCACCGATTTCCGCCGTACGTGATCGGCGCGTCGCTGTTGCCGCTCGGCCGCCAGGCGCTACTCGACTATTCGCCGATCTCCGAAAACGCCGACACGCCCAACCGACTCTATCGTTCGTTTCGATGGGGTCGCGGCGCGGAGTTGTTTCTGCTCGATACTCGCTCGTACCGCGATCGAAACGACGAGCCCGACCTCGCCGAACACCCGAAGACCTTGCTCGGCGCCGAACAGCGGAACTGGCTCGAAGCCGCCGTTCCGCGATCGGATGCGACATGGAAAATCGTGGTCTCGAGCGTGCCCTTGTCGATTCCGACGGGAGCCGGGGGCGCCGCGGGTCACGACGGTTGGGCGAACTTCGACGAAAACGTCGGCTTCGAGCGCGAGCTTGCCGGGATCTGGTCGAGTTTCCGCGACTCCCGAGTGAAGAACCTGGTCTTCGTCACGACGGACGTGCACTTCGCAACTGGATTCCGCTACCGCCCTTTTCCCGAATCGCCCGAGTTCACCGTTTACGAATTCACCGCAGGTCCACTCAACGCGATGCTGCTGCCGACTCACTCGGTGGACGACTCATTTCATCCCGAGCGACTCTTCTTCTACGGCCCGGAAGGTCCGATCCGTTCGTTCGAAGACGCGGTGCATTGGATGAACTGGGGCCGCGTCTCCGTCGACCAAGCGGGGACGCTCAGTGTCGCGATCATCGACGGCCAAGGCGAAACGGTCGTTACGCAAATGGTGAGACCGGAGGGCACATCGGGCGGTTGACCAGTGAGCCGCGGCGTTTTTTCGCGTGGGTCGTGGCGCTTTTCGTCGACGACCCCTGACGCAAATTGCCACTAGGACGAACCCGCTTTTCGAGGGAAGCGCCGGCGTCGATTTGATGGCAGGATCGATTTCGTGTCACCGAGGAACGATCCATGAAGGCCCCTATTCTCGTGGTCGACGATGACCAAGACATCCGAGATGCTCTGAAGGACGTCCTCGAAGATGCCGGCTATCCCGTGCAGTGCGTCCGCGACGGCAAAGAAGCTCTCGAGTATTTGCGGTCCGGTTCAGGCGCCTCCCTCATTCTGCTCGACCTCGCCATGCCGCAAATGGACGGTTACGAGTTCCGCGAAGAGCAGCTGCGTGATCCGCAGTTGAAAGAGATCCCTGTGGTCATCGTGACCGCGCAGCACATGGCCTCGACGCGACACAAGCTGCCTCCGGCATCGCGCTACGTGAGCAAGCCGGTTCGGGTGCACGACCTTTTGGACCTACTGGCCACCGCCGAACAGTTCGCGTCTTGAAACGCCGAACGCCGCTCGTCTTCGGGCTGTCGTCCGCGTTGAAAAAAGGAGGGCTTACTCGTCTCCACTCCTCCATGTTAGTTGAAAATCGGGATAGTTCGATGCTTACGTACTGACGCTCAATCGCACCTGGAGCAGATCCCGAGCCAGCCCTGAACATGAACGCGCACGCGAGCGACCGAGTGATCGTCACGGGAGAACTCAAGGTGGAGGCGGAGCGCATCCAGCGGGCGCTCCTCGAACGGGGCTTCGCGGCCACGTCCCGCAGCGTGGCGGAGCTCGAGTCCGAGCGCGTGACGACCTCCGGCATCGTGGTCGCAGCGGGCAGCGACCCGATCGAAGACTGCCGGAAGCTCAGCATCCAACAACCGGGTGCGACCGTCATCGTCGTAGACCGCACCCCGAACCTGTCGCGCACTCTTGCCGCCCTGAGGGCCGGCGCCGCCGACTACGTCACCGATGCAAACGACATCGCAGCGGTGGAAGCCGCGATCCGGCGGATCGTCGATCGGCAGGCACTTCGCGAGCGCGTCGAGTTCCTCCGTTCGACGGACGAGACGAAGACCGGCACGTCGGTTCCGCTCCTTGGCGACAGCGCAGCGGCGCGCCGGCTACGCGCGAAGGTGGAGCGACTCCGCGGTTCGAACGGAACGGTTTTACTCGCCGGCGAACGCGGCACCGGGAAAGCGACGGTCGCGCGCCTCTTGCACCAGGGAGGTGCCCGCGCCACGGAGCCGTTCCTCACTCTCGACTGCAGCGTCCTTCCCGAGCACGCACTCGAAGCGGAGTTGTTCGGCACTGCCCAAGACGGCGATCGCGCCGAGGGCGGCGTCCTGCGGCGAGTCGGTCGCGGCACCTTGTATCTCACGGCGATCGACGCGATGACGCTCCCCACGCAAGCGCAGTTATTTCGCGCCCTCGCGCTCGGCGGGCCCGGGCTCGCAGAGCGAGAACCGGGGGCGCGGTTCGAAGGGCGTCTCATGGCCGCGACCCGCTTCGATCTCGCCGAGGCCACCGCTCGCGGTCGATTCAGAGAAGACCTGTTTCTCGCCCTTCGCGAAGGGCACGTCCGCCTCTCTCCGCTCCGCGAGCGCGGACTCGACAGCCTCGTCCTCGCGCAATACTTCGTGCGCCACTTCGCGAAAGCCAGCGGCAAGAACGTAGTCGGAATGACGGTCGGCGCTGCGCGCACCGTCCTCACGTATTCGTTCCCGGGCAACGTGCGCGAGCTCAGAAATGCCATCGAAGCTGCGGTCGCCCTCGCGCGGCACGACCACGTCACCGACATGGAGCTCTCGCTGCATCTGAGAGACGGCGGCGCGCACACGGCACTCGGAAGAGCGGAAGAGTCATCGTCGCTTTCTTGGGGCAGCCTCGAAGCGAAACACATCGCCGACGTATTGAAGCAGGCGAACGGCAACAAAGCGCAGGCCGCGCGCCTCTTGGGCATCGACCGAAAGACGCTTTATCGGAAGCTCCGGCGGTACGCGTCGCTCGCCCGCGAGCTCGGCGACGGCTCCGACGACGAACAGCTCTGACGCGCGGTCTCAGCGCCGCGGACCGAATTTCTTGATGCGACGATAGAGCGTCACGCGGTCGATGCCGAGCAGCCGCGCAGCTTCGGCTTTGTTGCCGCCGACGGAGCGGAGCACGCGCTCGATGTGTTCGCGCTGCACTTGATCGAGCGACGCGGCGACGTCGACCTCGCCGCGGCCGGAGGTGCGCGCGCGCGCCACGTCGAGCACGTCGTCGATCTCGACGTGCGAACCGGACGACGCGAGGACCGCCGCGGCTGCAATGCACGCGCGCAGCTCGCTCACGTTCCCCGGCCAGCGGTACGATCGGAGACGCGCCACCGCCGCATCCGAAAGCGTCGAGGTCGACGGACCGAGACCGGACTCGGTTCGTAGAAAATGATTGGCCAGGGTGATCACGTCGTCGCCGAGCTCGCGCAGCGGCGGACATTCGACGCGCAGCACGTCGAGGGCGAGCAGAAGGTCTTCGCGGAACGCGCCTTCGGCGACTGCGGCGCACAGATCGCGAGTCGTGGCGGCGACGACCCGGACGCCGGAAGGTTCGACCCCTCTCGAGTCGGAGCGCGGCTCGGAGCGGTCCTGCAAGGCGCGCAAGAGCTCGAGCTGAACGACCTGAGGGAGCGCACCGACCTCGTCGAGATAGAGCGTGCCGCCGTCGGCCTCGGCGAGCAATTCGAGACGCGCTTCTCCGAAGTCGGTCCGATCAGGCGACGAGCGTCGGAAGAGCTCGCGCTCGAGGGTTTCCCGCGACGCGGCGCAATTCACAGGGAGAAAAGGACCGCGCCGGCGCGGGCTATTCCGGTGCACCGCGCGCGCCATCATTTCTTTCCCCGTCCCTTTTTCTCCGACGAAGAGAACGGGCGTATCCGCGTCGGCCACCCGACCGAGGTGCTCATCCAATGCTCGAATCTTCGGATGTTCACCGACGATCTCCGAGAAATCGCCCTTCATCGGCGCCGACTCGAGCTTTCGAATGCGGTGACCGCGCTCCGACTTCAATGCACGCTGCAAAGCGTCTTCGAGCTCCGACAGCCGAAATGGCTTCGTGATGAAGTCGAACGCCGAAGCGCGGAGTCCGTCGACCGCGGCCTCGACGGCGCCGAACGCGGTCATGAGGATGACCGGAATATCGTAGTTCGCAGAAACTCGCTCACAGAGCTGAATTCCGTCGACTGACGGCATGCGAATGTCGGTGACGACGACGTCGAAGTCGATTCCGTCGAGCTCGCGAAGTGCGTCGGTCGCCGATTCGCACGCCGATGTTTCGTAACCGAGGTCTCTCAGAGATTCGTCGACGGACTGGCGAAGATCCATGTCGTCGTCGACGATCAGCACTCTCGACGTCATTTTGAATTCACTGGCGCGCCCACGTGAGCCGGGGCGCTCGCAGGATGACTCGCCCTCACCCGACCATCAAGCCGTCTTCGAGCGGCGGTTCCCGACATGTGGCAAGAGGCCACAGAACTAGCCCCGAGAACAAATCGGCAGCCTGTTCACGGGTTTTTGCCAGCGTGCCCGAGCCGGCGGAGGCAGCCCACTGTCAGGCGCAGGCCAGAGCCGCAGCGACCCTGACCGGCGTCGCGACGTCGTCCGAAGACAGCTTCGGACGGCGGGCGCGGCAGGCTGCGAGGACCGCCCTGCGAGCCGCGGACAGGCGCTTGGGGGTCAAGCTCGCGCCGTCGTTTTCGAGTAGATGAAGTCGCTGGACGACGTCACCGTTCAACGGGCGGACCTCGGTTTTGGCGAGTTGAAGGCCCTCGCCACGCAGCGCGCGAAAGGCGTCGAGCATGGCGTTTTCCTTCATCGGAGTTCGCACTTCTAGGACGGACGCGCCGCCCACCACGAACTTCACGATGCGGACGCTCGGAGGCGACGACTCTACGGAGGACGAATGCGACGCCGGTTCTTGATCAGCGCGCAGGCGATCCCAGACCAGCTTGCTTGTCATCGGTGCCATCGTTTCGCCCTCCAAGCACGTCTCGTACCAGTTCGTGGCAGCTCGAATCCCTGGTGAAGACGCGGTTCGAGCCCGTTAATCCCGTGGTGATCCGCCCCAGGTGTTCCCACTCGTCGCAGTGGCGACGATCGGCTGGCCTGCCAGCGGGGGCGGCTGTTGCACCGCTGGCCAAACGCCGACCGATCGGAGCCACGTCAGCGTGCTCGCGGCGCCGAGCGAAAGTCCCGCGTGGCGCGCGAACGTCTCGAGTGCGCCGGAAAACTCGCGCGCGTCTCGGAACCGGGCCGAAGGGCGGCGTTCGAGCGCGTTTGCGAGGATGCACTTGAGCTCGAGGGGAACGTGCTCGAGCCGCGCCGCGACGAGGGCCCGGAGGTCGGCCTCATGCATGCGTGTGAGGAGCTCGAACGCCGTCCGTCCTTCGAAAAGCGGTTTCGCCGTCAGCAGCTCGAAGATCACCGCAGCGAGCGAGAACAAGTCGCTGCGACCGTCCACGTCGTCGCCTGCGACTTGCTCGGGGGACATGTACCCGAATTTTCCTTTCAGTACCCCGGGACACGTCTCGTGAAAGCCCTCATCGGAGCGGACGACGCCGAAATCGGTGAGCTTCACCTGACCGTGGGCGCTCACCAGGATATTTCCGGGAGAGACGTCGCGGTGAACGACGCTCAACGGGTCACCGCGGCCGCTGCGCCCCCCGTGCGCATAAGACAGCGCACGCAACACCTCGACGCCCACGTGGACGGCAACCGCGAGCGGCACGGCTTGGCCGCGCTTGGTCGCCACGCGTTTCAGCTGACTGCAGGTGGCGCCGTCGACGTACTCCATGACGAGCATGAGCTCGCCGTCTTGTTCCCCGAAGTCGAGCGCGCGAACGATGTTCGGATGCATCAGGCGCAAGCTCACCTGGGCTTCCTTGCGAAACATCCGGACGTAGCTCGGCGTGCCCGCGAGTTGAGGGTGCATGCGCTTCGCGGCGAGGGGCACGTTCGAGCGGTGCGGACCGATGGAGCGCGCGATGTGCACCGAAGCCATGCCGCCGCGTCCGAGTACCCTACCGAGCTCGTAGGGGCCATAGCGGAGCGGCCGGGGTCGCCGCTCTTGCTGCTGCGTGGCTCGCGTCGATGAATCCAGCGACGTGGCATCTGCCGGCGCCCATTGTCGCACTCCGGCTCTTTCAGTCGCTGCCATAGGTTCAAAGACGGGCTTCATCACGCGCTCCCTACGCAGCTCCGCCGAGTCTGCGCGTCGCGGAGGTCGCAACATTCGTACCCGTGAGCCGAGCCCGCAACGCATCGACGCGGTCGCCGCCTCGAGCACGAAATAAAGGCTTTTTGCCCCGTTTTTTTGATCTCGTCCATCGACCAGCCGGTTTGCCATGAACACGCACGTGAGACGATTCGTCGATCTTCGAGTGCGAGTGAGGCGCACCGCCCCGTGTGCGCCAATGAAGGTGCGGAGCGCAGCGCGATCGACTCGCAGCAATCGCTCGCCGCGTGCCCGATTCTGAGTCGACCCTCATGCCGATGAGGGTCGACCAAGGACGCGTTCGTCCCGCGTCGATCAACCGACCCGCGTCGCTTTCGCCCATCACGCGCGGCAGCGTAGGCCGCGGTTGCATCGCCCGCGCGACGCCATAGCAACGGGCGTGTAGAACCTCGAGGACGCAGCTTGTCCACACGTTGAACATCGCTTGTGTGACTCCATGCGTCTGGATGGTGAACGGAGCGAGCACGTTTCGAAAACTCCTCGCGAACCCGGTCAATGTCCGTTGACCGCCCGCGGACGAGAGCGGTACGCCGCGACCCAGGTAGCGATCGATGATGGGTCACGCGCAGAACCGCTACCGACGATCGAACGTCGTCGTCCCGACGTCGGGACGACGGCCGTAGAGCGACGAGCATCACCGACCCGGCGAAGAATCCATGCGTGCTCGTCTGCTCCACGCGCTCGCGCTCGCGCTCGCGGCGTTCTTGGTCGCGTTGTTTTCGGTTCACGACGCCAGGGCGTACCCCTGGATGATTCGACACGACTACGCGGCGTGCGCTCAATGCCACGTCGACCCGTCGGGAAGCGGACCGCTGAACGCTTACGGGCGCGGCATGGGAGAGGTCCTCCTGAAGACCCACTACGGACCGCAAACGGAGGACGACGCGTTCGAGCCAGGCCCCGGCGCGAAGTTTCTCTGGGGTCTCGTGCCGCTCCCCGATTCTCTCGATTTCGGCGGCAGCTTTCGGGTGATGGAGCTGTTTCAAAAGACCGGCTTCGTCCCGGCCACTCATCAGTTCATCTTCATGCAGGCCGACGTGAACGCGACCCTGCACCTCGATAGATGGGTCGCTTCGGGAAGTGTCGGATACGAACCGGAAGGCGGGCTGCACGCCGCGATTACCCGTGGCCCGAACGACAACCTCGTTTCGAGATTTCACTGGGTCGGTTACCGGCTCGACGAAAATTCCACGATGTTGCTCCGCGCCGGCAGGATGCCTCTTCCGTTCGGGATACGCGACGTCGTGCACACGCTGTCGGTACGGACCACGACACGCACCGACAACGACGATCAGCAGCAGGACGGCGTCGCATTTTCCTATTCGGGAAGCGGACTCCGCGCCGAAGCAATGCTCATCCTCGGCAATTATCAGATACGCCCCGACGCATTCAGGGAGCGCGGCTATTCGGCGTACGCCGAGTGGGCCCCGATGACGTCCCTGGCGCTCGGCGCAAGCAGCCGGATCGCACATGTCAACGCGGACGACGAGCTCCTTCACCCGGCGTGGCGGCACGCTCATGGCGTATTCGGACGCTGGAGCATCCCGTCGTCACCGATCGTTTTGATGTCCGAAGTCGACTACGTCATCGACTCGCTGAAGAATTTGCCCCGCAATCAGGGACTCACTTCGATGGCGCAGGTCGACGCGGAAGTCGTGCAAGGGCTCCACTACCAATTGACGGGCGAAGCGTACGACTTCGGGCCGAGCAGCACGCCGTTTTCGTATTCGGCGTGGGCGTCGCTCCTCTGGTTTTTCGCGAGCCACGCCGACGTGCGCCTCGACGGGATCTACGAGTCCATCGGGAGTCCGGGGGGACGCGTTGGAGTCACGCTCCTGCTCGCGCAGGCGCATCTCTATCTTTGAATGCCGCCTTCCCGCCCTTCGCAGGGCGCGATGACGTCACGCGTGTGACGTCTCGTGTTTCGTGGAATTCTGCGAGTGAAAATGTCGGGCGGCACCCCGCCGAAATGACATGTCGGCGTGCGAGCGGCGTTGGTAAGAGACGTCCTCATGACGGGGAAGAGCGTGTTCGGAATTTCGCTGAGTACGGCCGTGATCGTCGTCGCGGTTGCAGTCGACGCCATTGCGGGACTCACCGCAATCGGAACCGGGACGGTCGAGTTCGAAGCCGTCGGACCGGCCGGTATGAAGATCGACGGTGTGTCGAACGGAGTGACGGCCGCGGAATCCGCGGGTCAGATCACGATCACGTCGCCCACGACTGAGTTCCACACGGGGATCGGGCTCCGCGATCGGCATCTGAAAGAATATCTGGAGAGTGAAAAGCACCCTTCCGCCCAATTGGTGATCGATCGGACGAAGATTGCACTCCCGCAATCGAGCGCACCGGTGGCGAGCACGCTCACCGCCCCCCTCACGCTTCATGGCGTAACCAAGCCGGTCACGGTCGCCTATCGGATCGTGCAAGACGGAAGCGCTTACAAAGTTCACGGCGACGTCGCATTCGACCTACAAGATTTCGAAATCAAAAAACCCTGCTACTTGGGTGTTTGTGTGGGTGATCACGTCAAGGTGAAGGCCGACTTCTCCGTTCACGCCAACTGATTGAATTGTCACATCGGCGCGAAGCGCCCGATGGTATGCGATTTTGCGGCGAAGGTTGCCGCCGCACGCTCGCATGGGTTCTTCCGAGTCAATCGCCCAGGAACCTGCCGCGAGCATCGAGGAGATCGCGCGCCTCATCGAGCAGCTCGGCCGAGCGAGCGGCTTCGAGCGACGCCGTAGGATCGGCGAAACCGTCTTCGCCGGTCTGTTCGGGGGAAGCCGGCTCGCGTGGCGAGCCCGCGGCGCCGTCCGGAGCCCGAGCTTTCGCGAGCTGGCGGCACGCCTCGACGGACGCATTTCCAAGTCCGAGTTACACCGTTCGGTAAAAACGTATCTTTTGGCGACGGATCTCCCGTTTCTCCAGAGTTCGCTGCACTTGACCGTGAGTCACGCGGACGCCGTCGACGGACTTGGGCGCGCCGAACAAGAGCGGCTTCTTCGGCTTGCCGAGCGCGAACTGTGGAGCGTCCGCTACCTCCGAGACGAGCGACGAAAGTTCGCGGCGGCTCGACAATCTTCCCTCGCGAAGCGCCGCGGTCGACCGAGAGCGTCGCTTCCACAACTCGCGATCACGGTAGCTCGCGACGCCGAACGTCGCTTGAGGTCCATGCGCTCGGCGCTCGAACGCGCGGAGGGCGTCTCGGCGTCGCAGCGCGAAACGGTGATGGGCTCGGTGGCCGGCATCCGATTCGAATGTGACAGAATCTCTTCCTGGTTGGAGCGATTGCCGAAGGGATAGGACAGCGGTCCGAGCTCACACACTGTACTCTGAAACGTTACACGCGACCCCCGACCCCGGCTGGTATAAGCCCGGGCATGCAGGAGCAAGCATTACCGATACGGACGAGCGCGGGGCATCCTTCACACGTCGATTGCGCCCCACTGTCGCTCGTCCGAAAAGGTGATGCAGCGCGCTCGGAAGCGAAACGACATTTCGGCAGTCTGCCGTGCTTCTCACCGACGATGCAGCGAGTCTTCGCGTTGCTCGGCCGGCTCGCCCCGACGGAAGTGACACTCACCCTGGTCGGGGAAACCGGGACGGGCAAGGACGTGTTGGCGAATGCCGTTCACTCGGCGAGTCCGCGAGCAAATGGTCCGTTCGTCGTGTTCGATTGCGGTGCTGTCGCGCAGAACCTCGCCGAGAGCGAGCTCTTCGGGCACGAGCGCGGGTCGTTCACCGGAGCGCTCTCGGCGCACACCGGCGCGTTCGAACGCGCCCATGGCGGCACGCTCTTTCTCGACGAGATCGGAGAGCTGCCCCTGGATTTGCAGCCCCGCTTGCTCCGCGCGCTCGAGAGCCGTCGCGTGCGCCGCGTCGGCGGCGGTCAGGACCGCGCGGTCGACGTCCGCGTCGTGGCCGCGACCAATCGCGATCTTCCGGCGGAGGTCGCATCGAACCGATTCCGTCAAGATTTGTTCTTCCGCCTCGCCGGCGCGGTCGTTCCGGTGCCGGCACTGCGCGAGCGAGTGAGCGACCTCCCGCTGCTGGTCCCGGACTTGCTCCGCGATCTCGGTCATCCGGACATCGAAGTCGCTCCCGCAGTGCTCGACATGCTCGCGCGCTATCCGTGGCCCGGCAACGTCCGCGAACTCAAGAACACGCTCGCCTGCGCGATCGCGTTCGTCGACGGCGGGACGCTCGAGCGACACCACGTCCAGCTATCCCCGATCGAGCAGGACTCGTTGCTGCAACGCTTACCTCTCGGCGGGCCGAGCCTCGACAACATCG
>DATBBD010000179.1:0-4518 GCA_036271175.1 Polyangiaceae bacterium
AATGACAGCGGCTCGCATGGTGACAGAGACTGCACGGCCGCTCAGTGATATATCAGCGACGTGACCGACGCTTCGAGTGCCGTTGCGCCCGCGCGCTTCGAGCTTTCGCTCTCGCCGAACCCGCGGTCCTCCGCGCCGAGCATGGCGCCCTACTCCCTATTCGAAGCCGACGCCGTGGAGTGGCTCCGCACCTTGCCCGATGCGAGCGTCGATCTGGTCGTCACCGATCCGCCGTATGAGTCGCTCGAGAAGCACCGCGCCGTCGGCACCACGACGCGCCTCAAGCGAAGCAAGTCGTCGAGCAACGACTGGTTCCAGATCTTTCCGAACGCGCGCTTCCCGGAATTTTTCGGCGAAGTGTTCCGCGTGCTGAAGAAGCACCGTCACTTCTATCTCTTCTGCGACCCCGAGACGATGTTCGTCGCGAAGCCGCTCGCCGAGCACGCGGGGTTCAAATTCTGGAAACCGCTCGTGTGGGATAAACAAAAAATTGGCATGGGATACCATTACCGGTCCCGCTACGAACTCATCCTGTTCTTCGAGAAAGGCAAGCGGCGCATTGCGGATCTGTCCATCCCCGACGTGCTCCAACACGCACGGGTGCATGGCGGTTACCCCGCTGAAAAACCGGTTTCGGTGTCCGAGGTGTTGATCCGGCAGAGCACGTCGCCCGCGGACGTCGTGATCGATCCGTTCATGGGGTCGGGTTCGGCGGGGGTCGCCGCGGTGTCGCTCGGCCGGCGCTTCATGGGAACCGACGTCTCGAAGGTCGCGCTCGAGACCACCGGGCGACGCTTGAACGAACTCGTCTCGGGCGACAAGCCGCGTTGAACGTCGCGCCGTTCGATGAAACCACGCGCTACCTTGCACCCGTCGCGATGAACGCGCAAAAAGGGGCGGCGTGACGGGCCACGAATATCGAAAGCGCATCGCGAGCTATCTCGTGTCCGCGTATTGGGACCGCGGGATGCAGGTGTTCGAAGAGGTGAACGTCGGCACGTCGATCATCGGCAAGCAACGCCGCGTCGATTTGTTCCTGTTCTTGCCGACCGAGAAGAAGGCGCTCGCGCTCGAGTGCAAGTATCAAGACGTCTCCGGCACCGCCGACGAGAAGATCCCTTACACGTTGCAAGACCTCGCCGCGCTTCGGATGCCGTCCGCGCTCGCGTACGGCGGCGCCGGCTTCAGCGAAGGCGTGCTTCACTTGCTTCAAGCTTCGGAGCTCGCCGCGTACTGTCTCCCCGACGAAACCCAGCGTCCTCTCGGTCGCAAGATGGGCGAGTCGATCGACTCCGGCACGTGGCAGCTCGATCACGTCCTCGCCGTCACGTTCGGCTGGTGGGACATCCTGCTCGCCAACCGAACACCCGTCGAATCCTGAGCCCGAATGAAGACGGCGCACGCCGTCGCATCCCGAGATCGCCCCCGCTCGTGCCGGATCCGTGCTGCGTCCACTCCGCCGCGATTCGCGGCGGAAACCGAGCACCCGGCGTTTCGCGACTTGCCAATTACTATCCTCGTAGTAAATGAATCCGGTGCCCAGCGCTCCCGAACTCGGCCCGCTCGAGATGCAGATCCTCGGCTCCTTCACGCCGAGCGAGTCGGCGAGCGTCACCGACGTCCAGGCGCGGCTTCACTCGAGCGGTACGGAACTCGCGTACACGACGGTGATGACCGTTCTGTCGCGACTTCATGGAAAGGGGCTTTTGATCCGAAAGAAGGACGGACGCCGCTTCCTCTACGGCCTCGCGAAGAACGCTTCCACGATGAAAGCCGGCATCGTGTCCCGCATCCATCGGGCTTTGTTCAACACCGCGCGGCTCAAGCCGCTGGTGGCGTTGCTCGACGAAGACGATCTATCCACCGAAGATCTTCGCGCGCTGCGTCGCCTGGTCGACTCGAAGTTGAAGGAGCGCGCGAAGTGAGCGCCGTGAGCGCCGTGAACGCGATGTTGCACGGGGCGTTCAACCTGTTCGCGAACGCGGTCCTGTCGTTCGTGCTCCCGCTCGGCGTGGTCGTCGCTATCATCGCGCTCTTTCGTCTCCCGCCGGGGCGCACTCGGCTCGCGCTCCTTCTTTTACCTTTCGTGAAGGTGGTCGTGGACGCCGGCGCGGGCATTCCGCGAAATTCGTTCTTCTGGCTCCGCCTCAGCGGCGCTCGGCACGAGCTCGGCGCATTCCAGATCGGCGTCGCGGCCGATCACTTCGGACCTTCTTTTCTGGCCGACTCGAATCGCTCTATCACGGGCATTGGTATTCGCTGAGCGCCGCCGACTTGCTGGACACGGCACTCGTTCTCAAAATCTCTCCTCACGCTCCTGCGATCGCCGTCGCGCTCGTCGTGCTCTTTGCGGCGATGCTCGTCGGGCGCCGGGTCGTCGACGCGTGGAGGTTCTCGAAAGAGTCGCTGCGGTTGCGTTCGGACGCGACGCTCCTCGAAACGCGGCGAGTCGGTCGCCGTTTCGTTCCGATCTGGGTGAGCCCCTCGCACCTCGGCCCTCCGTTCGCTGCGGGTCTCTTGCACCCTTACGTCGTGCTCTCTTCGGCGACCGCGAAACGACTCACCGACGAAGAGCGCTGCGCGGTCGTCGAGCACGAGCTCGGCCACATCGCGCATTTCGACGTCGTGACGGTGTTCGCGGTCGTCTCGATGTCCGACCTGTTCTGGTTTTTGCCGGCGTGTCGTTGGCTCGCTCGGCGTGTGCGGTTCGAGCTCGAGCTCCGCGCCGACGAACACGCCGTTCGCGCCGGCGTCGATCCGACGGCTCTCGCGTCGTCGCTGGTCACCGTGGCGAGCACGCTGCACGGTCTGCCCCTCGCGAGCCTCAATGCCGGGCGGAATCGGAGCTCACTGGTCGCTCGCGCCACTCGCCTGCTCGAAGCGCGCGGCGCTCCGGTGCGTCCTTCACCCGCATGGCGCGTCGCAAAGGCGGTCACCGTCGTCGTGGTGGCCACCTCCTTGCTGCGCGGCGTGTTCCTGGGGAACCACGCCGTTCTCGCGGCGCACACGCCTGTGTCCCGGCCGTCGATGTCGGGACCCCATCCCGACGCCGCGTCCGCGCCGCCCCCGCGCAAGACCCAATCCGACCCCGGCGCTGGCCATACGAGAAACTGAATCCAACGACTGAACGTTGCCCTTGGCGCGAGCCACTTCCTACCGCGCCGGCGGAACGGGAACGGTTCGCTCCGCTTCACTTCAATTACTATGCGTGTAGTATTTAGGAGATACCATGAAAGAAATCGCCATGTGGTTGGTCATTCCGGCGCTCACGGCGTCGTTCGGCTGCGCAGCGCACATGCCGGAACCGCTCCGCGTCCGCTATGCGGAGATCGCTCGCGGTCCGTCCGCTCGTGCGGGACAACCCGTCATCGTCGAGTTCGCGCCGGGAGATCGGTTGCCCGTGGAACTCCACTTCACGGACGAGGCGTTCGACCTGTCACCCGCGACGCCGCCGCTCGAGCTCGTCGCGAAGCGACACTGCTTCGTCATGATGGGACCGAATCGACTCAAGACGAGCCTCGACGGGAAAGACTTCGAGCAAAAGCCGAAAGCGCCGGGCCGGTTCCATGTCGGACTCGAGCTCACGCGCGAGCGTCAGCGACTCGTCGTCGATGTCACGACTCCGAGGCACGCGGTGAGCGGCGAATAAGGCGAATGGGCTACGCGCGCGCCATAGCGTGAACCGTCGCCAAGGCGAGTCGGAATGGGTCCCCACTCCGTCGCGCCGCATCGAACAGCGCGCCCCCAAAAATACAGAAAGGCGCCGGGAGGGAGCCCGCGACGGCAATGGCGCCGCGACGCGGAGCGAACGGTTCACGGCTCGAGCGGTCGATCGGCGTCGAGCTTTGCGAACGCGGCGACGACCGGCGGTTCGTTCCCGCGCTCGACGAGGCGCGCCGAATACAAAACCGTGCCGTCGTCGGCGACGATCTTGCCGCCCACGTCGCAACCGGGAACTTTGCGGCTGTGCGTGACGGTGAGCTTCGCTTGCTTGCCGCCCATCGTGACTTGGTACGTCGACACGTCGCAGTCGACTTGCTCTTCGCCGACGAGACACGACGTATGCTCGGTTCCGACGAGCGCGTCGTTCGACTCGGGAACGACCTGCGTCCGTTTGACGAAGGCGTCGTAGTCGGCGAGCGTGCCGGGCTCTTCGCCGTGGTCGCCGACGCGCGACACCTTGACGACCTCGTCGTTCTTCGTCCGCACGCGCAGCGCCGTCTGGTGCGAATCTTCGTCGAGCACGAGATCGAGCACGAGCACGTCGTCCCATTTCGCGACGACTTGTTCGGTGACGGTCACCGGTTTCTTGGTGAACGAGCCCCCGTATTCGAACACACGAAAATCACCGAGCTTGCGGTCAGTCGTATCGGTGTCAGTCGGTCCGGGCGTCGCGTGCTTCGTCGACGCGAGCGCGTTGCCGTCGGTTTTCGTCGAATGAGCGCTCGTCGCGACGCGCGGCTCGGGCGGTGCGTGCGCGGCGCAAGCGGAGGCGATGAGCGTTACGGAAGCGAGGGC
>DATBBD010000180.1:0-2471 GCA_036271175.1 Polyangiaceae bacterium
AAGGAACGCACCCGCGCGCCGGCCGCGAACGACGAGGTGCGCTGGAAGTATGCCGGTGCGCCGGAACCCGTTGGCGAGAAAGGCCGCGGCGAGCCCGACGTCGTCGATCGGGGTCCACGCGAAGCAGGCCACCGTTCCCTCGTCGGACAGCTGCTCACACAAATGGTGCAACGCGAGGCGAGTGAGCGCGACGTCCCGCTCCGTTTTCGGTGCGACCAACACCTCGACGAACGCGTTGTCGAAGCAGAGCTGGCGTTCGACGGAAAGGACGAGCGACCAGCCGCCGCGCGCCGTAGCGTAAAATTCCCGTCGCTCGACGTCGCGGCCGAAGCCTTCGAACCGCGTGAGCGCCCGACCCGAGCGCGCGGCCGACGCAACGGCGCGCTTCGCAATGGCGTCCGTCGCGTGTTGCACGCGCACCGTCCGCGGGCTCGGCGGCCCGAGGTCCTTGGCGACACGCTTCGCTCGTTGAAGGACGCCCTCCGCCAGCGCTTGAATGTCGATGACCACTTCGCCCGAGCCCACCGGGGCCGCCCCGAGCGCCGGCGGCACGGACGCGCCGAGCACATAGGCGTCGCTGCGCTTGAAAAACCCGGGGATCGTGCCCTCCCGCTCGAACCCGAGTCGGATCCACACACTCACTTCGTCGCGTTCGACGACCGTGTACACCCGCTCGACGCCTTCACGTTGCGCGATGCTCAGCACGTAGCCGCGCTTGGTCGGATCGGCGCCCGCCCGAAAATCGAAGATCCGCAGCGTTTTTGCGTGTCGATTCACCAGCAGGCACAGCGACACCTTTGCATTCTCGAAGAGGATCTCTTCGGGCTCGAGGGCCGCTGCGACGGATCGGATGGCCATACGGAATCGCCCCCCAAGGCGGCTTAGAATGTCGACCTGTGTGAATTCAACAGGTTAGACTGTGGCTCCCTTTCAGATCCGAAAGAACTTAGCACGACGCCGGCCGGCGGGCAAACCGCTCCCCACTGTTTATCCACAGGATATTCCCGGACGCAGGGAGCGCGACTCCGGGTTTGTTGGTGCGACTTCGAAGCGCGCTTCCGGGCGTCTGGCGTCGGCGCCGAGCGCGACCACCCGGTTAGTCGGCGAGGGCTTGTCCCGCGGGGTCGGTGACGCCCAGGGCTTTGAGCACGTCGTGCGCGCGCGACCGCGGCATCGAGACCCGCGTCGGCATTCCGCCCGAAAGGCCGAGCAAGCGAACGAAATTGTAACCGCTGTCGAAGCGGGCCGCGACGCTCACGTTGTCTTCGTCGATGACGACGCTCACCGGTTCGCGCTCTTGGCCCATGAGCAGAAGCAACGTCTTGTCGATGCGCTGATAGCCACGCGAAATGTTCACGATGGCGACGCCCGGCGAAAACCGGACGTATTCGCGCGCGGCGCGTCGCGTCTCGCGTTCGACCGGCAACAGCTCGGCTGCCGCCGCGTCGATGGGCTCCCAGAGCGCCGCGTCGCTGAGCCCCATGACGAGGTGCCGGACGACCATGCCGAATAATCCGGTGTCGCGCGGACGGGCCCGAAGGGCGCGGTCGATGCGATCGGCGACTTCGCTCGGCGTGCCCATTCGCGTGTCGATCGCCCGCGCGTCGTCGTCGCTGCCCGCGTACGGCTCGGTCCCGCCGCGGAGCCATTTCGCGGCACTGACGAGACCGTCGAAGTCGGTGTGGCAGACCACGGTGTCGACAGGCCCGACGCGTTCCACGAGCGCCACGTCGATCATTTCCGGACAGGCGCCGTGCTCGGCCTTGGTGGAGAGTACGAATCGAGGGTCGTCGCGAAACCGCACGTGCTCTTCGTGATCGTGATGATCGACCCACGCGACGAGACGATCGCCGAGGCCCTCGATGAAGGGGAGGGTCACCGCTTCGAAGCCGGCGCGCGCGCCCATTCCTGCGAACGCGATGTCGAGCACCACTACTTTCCCGGCGACCGCCTTCACCTTCGGCAGCTTGCGCGGCGTGGCGAAGGCAATGGCGGCGGAGAGCATGTTCGGCGCGTTCGTTTTCTCCGGAGCCCAGACGAGGCAGCGCCGAGGGGGCGCTACCAGTGGCCGGTGAAGGATGAATGCCATAGCACGCCGAAGCACACCCCGACCGCACCATCGTTTTTCGGGAACCGTTTCGATGCGGGAACATTTCGGCGATTCGCGGATTCGCGGAAGCGCAAAAGGTGTTGGACCTGCCATTGCGCCCGTGACGCGGGCCTCGTACCTTCGGCCGATGGGCAGGGCGACTCCCGAAGCCATTCACCAAGCACTCCACCATCCCCTCGAACGTACGGATTACCCCGCGCTCGGTAAGAAGTACGAAGGAAAGGTCCGCGACAATTATACGTCGCTCGATGGCAAACGCACGATCGTCGTTTCCGATCGCATCAGCGCCTTCGATCGCGTGCTCGGCACGCTGCCCTTGAAGGGGCAGCTCCTGAACTACGTGGCGGCTTGGTGGTTCGAG
>DATBBD010000181.1:0-5882 GCA_036271175.1 Polyangiaceae bacterium
CGCTCGGGGTTCGCCCACCTCTTCGAGCATTTGATGTTCGAGGGGTCGAAGCACGTGGGTCATGACTTCGATAAATTGCTCGAAGCCGTGGGCGCCACGAACGTGAACGGCACGACGAGCTGGGATCGCACGAACTACTTCGAGACCGTGCCGCGCCAAGATCTCGAGCTCGTGCTCTGGCTCGAGAGCGACCGCATGGGGTACCTGGTCGACGCGCTCACGCCCGAGCGGCTCGAAGTGCAGCGCGACGTCGTCAAGAACGAACGCCGTCAACACTATGAAAACTCGCCGTACGGCTCGAGCGAGCTCGCGATGGATGAATCGCTATTTCCG
Source organism: Polyangiaceae bacterium (assembly GCA_036271175.1). GTDB lineage: Bacteria > Myxococcota_A > Polyangia > Polyangiales > Polyangiaceae > DASZVB01. The sequence goes on from DATBBD010000181.1 coordinate 334, forward strand.
CCCGACCATCCGTATCACGGCGCGGTCATCGGCTCGATGGAGGACCTGTCGCGCGCGAGCATGGAAGACGTGCGGGCATTTTATCACGCGTACTACGCAGCGGCGAACGCGACGGTAACCATCGCCGGCGACTTCGACCCGGCGCAGACCAAAGCGTGGATCGAAAAGTACTTCGGCCCGTTGGCGACGGTCGCGCGCCCAGTGACACCGCCGATCACGACGCCGCCGATCACGACGCCGGTGAACAAGGACGTCGAAGACCAGGTCGAGCTGTCTCGAGTCGCCATGAGCTGGCTCACGCCGCGGGCCTACACACCGGACGATACCGTGCTCGACGTCGTGGCGACCCTCCTGGCCGGCGGCAAAGCGACGCGACTCTATCAAGAGCTGGTCGTGAAGCAGAAGATTGCGTCCGAGGTGGGCTCCGAGCTCGACTCGAACTACCTCGCGAGCATGTTCTCCGTCGACGAGATGGTCGCCGCAAAGGCGGATCCGAAAAAGGCGGCCGAAGAAATGGCCAAAGTCGTCGCGGCGCTCGGCGAACACGGCCCGACACCGGCCGAGCTCGACCGCGCCAAACATCGCATTCGCTTGCGGGTGCTCGACGATCTGCAGCGACTCGACGGCGACGGCGGAGAATCGGGGCGCGCCGGTACGCTGCAACGCTTCAACCAGTACACCGGCGACCCGGGTCACCTCACGGCTTACATGGCCAAGATGGAGTCGGTCACCGCGGAGGACGTCAAACGGTGCGTACAGAAATACCTTTCGCCCACGGCGCGCGTGACGATCACGACGCTTCCACGAAAAGCGCCGCCGAGCGACGGAGGGAAACCGTGATGCGCGCGCCGCTCCTTCTCGTGTTGTTGTCGTCACTCGCCGGTTGTGCCGCGACGCCGCCGCCTGCGCCCGCACCCGTTGCCGCCGCGACGATTCCGCCCGCGCCGCCGCCGCCGCCGCCCGCGGTGGACGATTGGCGGTTCTCGCAGCCGAAGCCGGGACAGCCCGCGCCGCTCGACTATCCCGAAGTGCAAACCGGCAAGCTCGACAATGGGCTCTCGCTCTACGTCGTGCGGCGACCGGTCGGCATCGTGTCGATGTCTCTCATTGCCAAGAGCGGCGGAAGCAGCGTGCCCGCCGGCAAGAGCGGGCTCGCGGCGCTCACGGCGCGCATGATGACCGAAGGAACCACGGCGCACAGCTCGCTCGCGCTCGCCGAAGCGGCGGAAGCCCTCGGCGCGTCGATCGAAGAGTCGGCGGGCCGCGACTTCGTGCGCCTCGGAATCACGACGCTGAAAGACGATATGCGTCGGGGCCTCGGGCTCCTCGCCGAAGTTGCTACGAAACCGGCGTTCGCTCCGAAGGAGCTCGAGCGCGTGCGCCACGAATGGCTCGACGGCATCGAGGCCGAACGACAGAACCCGTCGCGGGTGGCGTCGTTGGTCGGCCTCCGGTTGCTGCTCGGTCCGGTCGCCGGCGCGCCGGTGAATGGCTCGCGACACGACGTGACCGCGCTGTCGCGCGATGACCTGGTGCGCTTTCACAAGGAAAACTTCGTTCCAGAAAATCTGGCCCTCATCGTGGTCGGAGACGTCGCGCTCGACGACGTGCGTCCGCTCGCAAAAGACTTGCTGGGCGGGATGCGGGGACACGCGCCGGCGGTCGTTGCGCCGCCGCTCCCGACGGAACCGACCGGGGGGAAGGTCGTGATCGTCGATCGGCCAGGGTCGGTGCAGACGGCTTTGTTCATCGGACAGCGATTCCCGAAGCGCTCGGAGCCGGGCTACGAGACGCGCGAGCTGATGAACGACGTGGTCGGCGGCCTCTTCACGTCGCGGCTCAACGCGAACCTTCGCGAGAAGCACGCCTACACGTACGGCGTCCGATCCGTGGACATCGCGACGCGCGACTGGGGCGCGTTCGCGGTGATGACCTCGGTGCGTACCGACACGACCGACGACGCACTGCGCGAAGCCTTCGCGGAGCTCGATGGCGCTCGCGACCCGAAGCTCGGCCGTCCCTTCTCCGACGACGAGCTCAGCACCGGGCGCGCAGACTTGAAACAAAGCCTCGGCGCCAGCCTGGCGGACGCCGGGGAGATCGCCGATCGGGTCGAAAACCTCTTCATCGACGGGCTTGCACCGGATTATTACCGGAAATATCCGGCAATGCTGGACTCCGCTGACGCCGCGGCGGTCACGAAGGAAAGCGCACGAATTACACCGAAAGAGTCGGTCGTCGTGGTGGTCGGAGATCGAGCGTCCATCGAGCCGAAGCTCAAGGCACGAGGCTTGATCGTGGCCCCTGCCGAGGAGTCGCTCCTCGACTGACGCGCTGCGCGGTTTGCACGAAGGCGAGATCTGGGCCTACATTTCGGTTCGGTGACAGTGGCCGAGCCGATCCTCGTCGTCGATGACGACACGGTGACCCGCGAGGCGATCGTCGACCTGCTGGTCGGTGCGAGTCTCAAAGCGGTCGCAGTGCCGGACGGCCCCGCGGCGCTCGAATGGCTCGAGGGCGAGCTTCCGTCCCTGGTTCTGCTCGACGTCACCATGCCGAAAATGGACGGTTACGAGGTGCTGCGGCGGATCCGGGAGACCCCGCACCTGTCCAGCGTGCCGGTCGTCGTGATGACGGCGCTCGACTCGGACGGGCAGGTCGAGCGGGCGTTCGCCGCCGGCGCGGACGATTTCGTCCAGAAACGCCTCCGCGGGCTGGAGATCGTGGCGCGGGTCCGCGCTCAGCTCCGGATGCGCGACTACGGCGAACGCCTGGCGTACCGCGAGCGCGATCTCCGGACCGTCGTCGAGCTCATCCAGACCCTGGCGTCGAGTCTCGACATCCGCGACATCCTCTTCACGTTGGTCACGCGCCTCGCGGCCATCGTGAAGGTCGACCGGTGCAGCATCGTCCTTCTCGGCGAGCGGTCGGACATCGGCTACGTCGTGGCGACCAGCGACAACGAACAGCTCCGTGATCTGCCGATCAACCTGACCAAATATCCGGAAATCCGCGAGACGCTGACGTCCGGGTCGGCGGTCGTCATTCGCGACGCGGCGAACCATCCCTTGCTTCGCGCCGTGCGGCAACACGACGGGCTCACCGGGTTCACCTCGCTCGCGCTCGTGCCGATCGTCCACGAAGGGCGCGCGCTCGGCGTCATCTTCCTTCGCGCCAAGCGCAAAGTGGTGTTCTCCGACGAAGAAGTGACGCTCTTGCAAACGGTGTCGAACGCGACGGGCATCGCCCTTCGCAACGCGCGCATCTTGCAGGACCTCAAGAAGGAGAATCAGCAAAGCGTGGAGGCGCGCGCCGAGGCCGAGCATCGGATGCAGCTCTTCCAGCGCTACCGCGATTTCTTCGAGAGCGCGGCAGACGGCATCGTCGTCATCGACCAGGCCGGGGGCATTCTCTTCGCGAACCCGCGGGCGAGAGAGATCACCGGATTTTCGGAGACGGACCTCGCCGACATCAAGCTGAACGAAGTGCTCCCCGTCGAGGAGCAAAAGCGGGCGCTCCGGCTGGTTCGCGGCTTTCGCGAGAGCATCTACCCGCAGGGCGTCGACGTCCGCATTCGCAGGAAGCAAGGCGAGGAAATCGTCCTCAGCGTGAACTTCAGTTCCGTTCTCCGCGAAGAGGGAGCCGTGCTCTTTACCTTCCGCGACGTGACGATGGAGCGGAAGACGGAGATCGAGCTCAAGCAGACCAAGGAGTACTTCGAGCGAGTCATCGAGAGCTCGGTCGACGCCATCGTCTCGGCGAACCTCAACGGTCTGGTTCTCCTCTTCAACCGCGCAGCGTCGCGCATCTTCGGGTACGAGCCGAGCGAAGTTATCGGCAAAATGTCGGTGGAAAAGCTGTATCCGCCTGCGGTCGCCCGCGAGGTGATGCAGCGGATCCGCGATCCCAACACCTGCGGCCCGGGCCGCCTAGAAGACTATCGCGTCGACATGCTCCACTCGAACGGCGAGATCATCGCCGTGAAGCTCTCCGCGGCGCTGATCATGGAAAATGAGCGAGCCGTCGGCTCGGTCGGCATCTTCACCGACATTCGAGAAAAGCTTCGGATGGAAGCGCGGCTCACGAAGGCCCAGGAAGAGCTCCGCGAGCGCGAGAAGCACGCGGCCGTCGCCGAGCTGGCCGGCGCCGCCGCCCACGAGCTCAATCAGCCGCTCACCAGCATCATCGGGTACGCGGAGCTCCTCTTGCGACGGCTCGAGCAAGCGTCGCCGCTCCACAACGCCGCCGACATCATCATCACGCAAGCGGAGCGCATGGCCGAGATAGTTCGAAAGATCGGCAAAATTACCAAGTACGAGACGAAGACGTACGTCGGTGGCGCGAAGATATTGGACCTCGACAAGGCCGCGAGCGAGGCGGAGCTCAAGGACATTCACCGATGAAAACCGATGGTTCCGAAGCCCCGTCGTATGCGTCGGACGAAGTCGTCTCCGGGACGAACGTCTTCGAACCCTTGCTCGACGAGACCGTCGCGTTCGAGACGCTTCTCGAGCTCGCGTCACGGCTTCCGGTGGAGGCGGGGCCCGAGAGCGTGACCGAAATGGTGCTCGACACCTTGTCGGCGGTCGCGCCGAAGCGTGCGTTCGGAGTCTGTCTGGTCCAGACCGACAACGGCGGCCCTTACATCGGCCTTCGCCTCCCATCCGGCGTCGAGCCGTCGCGCGCCGATCCGACGCGCTTGTTCGTCGATCTGCCCGACGAGCGCATCGTGAACTTGCCCGGCCTCGACGGGTCGACCCTCCACGTCGCGAGCACCACTGGACGCCTCGAACAGGGCACGACCGAGGCCGCGCTCGTGAAACGCGCCCCGACCCTGCTCGCTTTCGGCATCCGCACCGCGCTCACCCTCCGGAATGCAAGACCGGTATCGGAGCAGGTGGCCGAACTCCGCGCGCAGCTCGTTCAAGCCGAGAAGCTCGCTACCTTGGGCCAGATCGTCGCGGGCGTCGTTCACGAGCTCGCGAATCCGGTGACGTCGATCGTCGCGTGCGCGGCGTACCTCGAACGACAAGCGGCGGCGTCACGCGCCTTGGTCGACGACGTCGAACACATCCGGCGCATCGGTCGGGCCGCGGACCGCATCTTGAAGTTCAGCCGCGATCTCGGAGCGTACGCGAGACCGGCGACCGAAGCGCCGGGCGCCGTGCTCGTCTCCGACGTCATTGCGCAGGCATTCGCGTTTTGCGAACACGAATTGTCGCGATACGAGGTGGAGCTGACTCGCGACTACGACGAGGGCGCGCCTCCCGTGCTCGGGCAAGCAGGGCCACTGACGCAGGTATTCGTCAACCTGTTCACGAACGCCGCACACGCGATGACCGATCACGGCGGGCGCCTGGTCGTACGAACGCGGCTCGCCGCGGACGAACTGTGCATCGACGTCACCGACACCGGGACCGGTATTCCTCGCGACACCCTGGAGCGCATCTTCGAGCCGTTCTTCACGACGAAGGAAAAAGGCCGAGGCACGGGGCTCGGCTTGGCCATCGTCCGAGAAATCGTGAACGCCCATCGCGGCGCGATCGTCG
>DATBBD010000182.1:0-2853 GCA_036271175.1 Polyangiaceae bacterium
TTCACCATCTCGCAAACGGCCGAGCGCACCACACCAAGCCGCTTCCAAAGCTCGGCCTGCGTCATCTCCTCGTTGCAGTCGACGATTGTGTTGAGCAAATCGAACCGCGCCGGAGTGAGCGCGAACGCTTCCAAGAAGTTCCGCCCAAGTCTCTGCCCGCCGAGGTGAGCGCGTTTCATCGAAAAGAAAACAGCATCCATGCGCCGCCCCGTTGCACCCCGAATGCCAACCCGTTCAACCCCTCAAAACAGGGCAGTATGTTCGGATCCGAACATACTGGTGCTTTTTTGGGGGGTGGCCGGGCCAGGGAATTGGGTGGCCAGGGCCAGGGCAGGGGCCAGGTCAGGGGGAACGGAGGAGACGCTTTGGGGCGGTCAGACGCCAGCTCTCGCGGACGATCGATTCGATCGTTTTCCAATTCGGTTTCACGTCGAGGCGGGCGCCGATCCAGCCGCGCGGGCCGACGTACGGCGGGACGAAGAAGCGTTGCGGGTCGGTCTCGACCATGTCGGCCTGATCACCGGGCGGCGCCTTGCACCAGATCGCGATGCGGCCGTCGCTGTGGTGGTTGTCCATGAACATGACGAACGTCTTCTTGTTCACGGCGAACGAGGGCCGGCCGTGGTTGAGGAGTTTTTGGGCCTCGGGAAGGGCTAGCGCGATTTTCTCGAGGCGCGCCAAGAGCGGGCGGCCGGTGGCGGAGGTTTTCGCGATGGGGTGCATCAACCGGGGATGCGGTGGCGCGCTTCGTAGTAGGCGCGCCAGTGCGGGCCGCTGCCTTTGGAGACGCGCTGTTCGAAGTAGCGACGGAGGCGTGCGAGGTCTTCCGACTCTGTCTTCACGGCGGCGCCGACGAGACAGTCGACGAGGTCGCCGGGCGAGGCCGCGCCTTCGCCGAGGTAATAGCTGCGAACGCCGAGCGCGTACGCGACCGACACGGCCTCGGCGGTGGACATCGCCGTCGAGAGGCGATCCATCGCCTGGCCGTCGACGGTTTGCCCGGCGCGCAACTCGCGGAACGTCGTGACGAGTAGCTCGAGGACGTCCTCGCTCGGAATTTCGGGGACGCCGCTGCGCGCGAGGAGGCGTGAGGTTTCGTCGCGAACGAGCTCCATCTCGACTTTGAAGTCGCCGATCGGGAAGACGGTTTCGAAATTGAAGCGGCGCTTGAGCGCGGCGCTCATCTCGTTGACCCCGAGGTCGCGCGTGTTCGCCGTCGCGATGACGTTGAAGCCGTCCTTCGCGAAGAGCATGTTGCCTTCGCCTTCCATTTCGGGAATCGCGAGGACGCGGTCGGAGAGCGCGGCCAAGAGCGAGTCTTGGATCTCGAGCGGGCACCGCGTGACCTCTTCGAAGCGCGCGATCCTGCCTTCGCGCATCGCGACGTAGAGCGGCGCGGGGACGAGCGCGCGCTGCGTCGGACCTTCAGCGAGGAGCAATGCGTAGTTCCACGAGTACTTGATTTGGTCGTCGGTGGTGCCGGCGCTGCCTTGGATCGTGAGCGTCGATTGACCGCAGACGGCCGCGCAGAGGAGCTCCGACAAGAGGGATTTCGCGGTGCCGGGCTCGCCGACGAGCATGAGGCCTCGATTGGTTGCAAGTGCAACCATCGCGCGGTCGACGAGCGAAGGGTTACCGACGAACTTCTTTCGGATGCCCATCGATTTGTCGCCGAGGATGAACGTGCGCACCGCGCGCGGAGAGAGCGCCCAGCCCGGCGGCTTCGGGCCGGAGTCGCTGTCGTGCAGCTTGGAGAGCTCGCCGGCGTAGATCATTTCCGCCGGCGGCCTCTGCATCGCTTGGCTGGTGCCTTCTCGCGTCTGTTCGCTCTTCTTCGCTGCGGCCACGTGTCCTCCTACGACTCCGACTAAGGTCTCACCGACTCCAAATCACGTACGAGCTCGCTGAACTCGATCGACGAAAGCTCGCCGAGCTTCTTCAGGCCTTCCTTTTGCCACGAGTAGGCGTTCTTCGATACGACGAGCTTGCCGAGCTTCTGCTCCGGCGACTCCGAGATCATGCCCGTGTAGATGCCGGGCTCGAGATCGAGGCACGCGACGAAACCATCCGCGAGCGGCTTTTCGTACCAGCAGACGACGCCGCCGTCTTGCGGCGGGCCGCGGCGCCAACCGCGGTTGTCGAGGCCGAGAACTTTTCCCGTCGGCACCGTGATGCCCGTCACGCGGACGAGCTCCGTCGATGTCTTCTCGTCATCGGCCGGGCGAATCGCTTCGCGCGAGAGCTGCGAGAACGGCTGCATGATCTCGTAGTCGCCGAGCACTTGGCCCCACGCGTCCGCGTCGGTTTGTTTCATCTCGAGGCGGTGAACGAGACCGACCTTCGCCCCGTCGGGCAGATCGAATCGGTCGTCTTTCGGGGTCGCGTAGCTGCGATCCTCGGCGATGCGGAACGAGCCGACGAGGTCGTCCTTGCCGTCGTATGCGCCCCAAATCAGACGACGCACGAGGTGAATCAAGAGCGGGTGGTTCACGAAGAATTGATCGAACGCTGCGGGCTCCCACCTGCGCTGCGAGCACATCGCGAGCTCCAAACGAAGAAGCTGCGAGCTCGCGACCGTCTTGCTGTCCTTCTTCAGCGCCTTCCAAATCGCGGTCGATGCGGCGGCTTTCTCCGCGTCGTCCGATTGCTTCGCCTTGGGCAAATCGGGCAAACGTTTTCCCGTTTCGTCGAGCACGGCGGGCTTGAGCATTTCGTCGAACGTCACACGGAACTTTCGCGGACCGAAGTCGAGCTCGAGCGAGCCGTCGTCCTCGAGGCCGAGATCGGGCACGAGTCGATCGGCGAGCTCCGCGGCCGTGAGCCCGCGCGCCTCCGCGATCACGTCGATCTTCG
>DATBBD010000183.1:0-2057 GCA_036271175.1 Polyangiaceae bacterium
CACGGTACCGGGCTCGGCCTCGCCATCGTCGAGCGCATCGTGATCGAGCACGGCGGCGAAATTGCGTACCGCGACGTCCCGGGCGGCGGGGCGGAGTTCAGTATCTTGTTACCCATCGCGGGGCCGCCCTTTCTCGCTGAAGGGCCGCGCGAAGGCCCTGAGTCGAGCGACGACCCCCGCGGCGCGCGAAAATCTTGAAACCGCACCGCGCGCGAAATACCCTGTAAGCTCTAGAACTTCCTCGCGCGAGCTCGGCTCCGTGCGAAAGCGGTGCTGCGATGCCTCCCCTTGGTCAGCGACAGGTCTACGGAATCCTCGTGCTCGTGCTCGCGCTCGCGGCCATCGCAGCGATCCGTCCGACGGTCACGCCCTACGCGGCAGTGCTCTTGGCGATCGCGATATTCGTCATCGTCTGGTCCGGGAGCGCGAAAGGCGGCGTCTCCATCGACGGCGTGCGCGAGGCGCTCGATCGCGCACGGCTCGGTAAGCGCACCGACGCCCCCACCGGGGCGCCTCCGGAGCTCGCCAGCGTGTACGAGGGCGTTCTGAAGATCGCCGAAGCGGTGCGCACGCTCGAAGACGAATCGGAGCGCCGGCGCCGCGAGATCGACGCGTCGGCCAGTCACGTCGCCGAGGTGGTCCGCCGGATCCAAGACGCGGCCTCGAATCAGTCGGGGCTCAACGACACCACCGGGCGCAGCATCAAGGAAATGACGTCGGCGCTTCGCGAGATCTCGCAACACGTCGAGATGCTCGCCGCCAGCGCCGAAGAGTCGAGCTCGTCCATCCTCGAGATGACGGCGACCAACGACGAGATGGCCGAGCACATCGGCGAGCTGAGTCAGAGCGTGCGCGAGAGCGTCTCTTCGATGGAGGAGATGACGTACTCCATCAAAGAGGTCGCCAAGAACGTCGACGCGCTCTCGCTCACGGCCGAAGAGACGAGCTCGAGCATGAACGAGATGGACGTCTCGATCGACCAGGTGCAGTCGAACGCGAACGAAACCGCTCGGCTCAGCGAAGAAGTGGCGCGCGACGCCGAACACGGCGCCGAGTCCATCTTGAAGACGATCGGCGAAATTTACCGCATCAAAGAGAGCAGCCAGGAAGCCGTCTCGGTGATCTCGAACCTCGGTTCGCGCATCGACGCCATCGGCCAGATCCTGAACGTCATCGACGAGGTCGCCGAACAGACGAACCTGCTCGCGCTCAACGCCGCCATCATCGCCGCGCAAGCCGGCGAGCACGGCAAAGGTTTTGCGGTGGTCGCCGACGAAATCAAGGACCTTGCCGAACGCGCCGGCGCGAGCACCAAGGAAATCGCCGACCTCATCAAGACCATCCAGTCCGAGAGCCGCAACGCCATCCAGGCCGTCGAACGCGGCGCTCAGAACGTCGACCGTGGCGTTCAGGTCTCGAACGAAGCCGAACGCGCTCTGAAAAAGATTCTAGAGAGCTCACAGAAGAGCACCAACATGGTGCGCGCCATCGCGCGGGCCACCGTCGAACAAGCCAAGGGCTCGAAGCAGGTCACCGACGCGATCGGCCGCATCGCCGAAACCGTGCAGCAGATCGCCGCCGCGACGGCGCAGCAAGCCCGCGGCACCGAGCTCATCATGAAGACCGGCGAGACCATGCGCACCGTCGCTCAGCAAGTGGAGCGCTCGAGCCAGGAGCAATCGCGCGGCGGCCGTCAGATCACGCAAGCGATCGAGACCATCAGCAGCATGGTCCACCAGCTGTCGAACGCGCACCGCCAGCAGTCACGCGGCTCCGAGCAAGCCGTCGAAGCCGCCAAGCAAATCGAAGAAGCCGCGCGCCTCCAGGACACCGCCATTCGCGATCTGACCTCCACCGTCGATCACCTGAAGCGCTCGACCGCCGCGTCGTGAGTTTCAAATCGGTCTGGGATTTCCAGACCATTTAGTTCGAAGAAGAGTGCTGCCTCCCCCCGCGGGGGCTCGCCCACGTGCTCGCGTGCTCGCTCGCCGAGCCTCGCTGCGCGCGCTTGCGCGCGTCGGCTCCGCGCCCGCGCCCCCTCCAAGCGCCGCGCTCCG
>DATBBD010000184.1:0-1824 GCA_036271175.1 Polyangiaceae bacterium
CTTATTTTATAGCACTTCTTGTCGAATGACTACGCACGAACTACATTAGCCCAATCAAGATGCCGCGCCGGAGTCATCCTCAAACCGCGTTCGAGTTCCGGACCTGGGGTGGCAAGCGGAAGAACGCGGGGCGCAAGCCGGTGGGGCGCTTCGCCGGGGCGAAGCACGTCGCGCGGCCGAGCATCGACCGGCACGCGCCGCTGCACCTGACGATGCGCATTGCCCGCGGCGTCCCGAGCTTGCGGGCCGAGCGACTCATCCGGCTCTTGCGCCACGCTTTTCATCTCGGGCGGGAGCGCTTCGGCTTTCGCCTGGTGCAGTACGCGGTGCAGCCGGATCACCTTCACCTCCTCGTCGAGGCGGAGGACGCGCAAGCGCTCGGTCGCGGCGCGCGGGCGCTCTCGATTCGCATCGCCAAGCGCCTCAACCACTTCCTCGGCCGGACCGGCAAGGTCTTCGCGGAGCGCTACCACGCGCGATCGCTCTCTTCGCCGCGCCAGGTCAGGAACGCGCTCGCGTACGTTCTCCTCCAGGAGCGGCGTCACGCGGCCAAGCGTCGCTCGGGCCTCAGCACCAAGCCGGATTCCTTCTCATCCGCGCCGCTCTTCGACGGCTTCGTCGCCACCAGGCCGCGCGCCGGTCCGTGGACGGGCACCGTGGTCCCGGCCGCGACCTGGCTCCTCCGCGCCGGCTGGCGACGACACGGCAAGATCAATCGCGCGGAGATTCCCGGCTCTCTCGACGGCTGAACCCTGCGCGGGGCGCGGCGCGGCAACGCTTCACAGCTTCTCCATCACCTGTTCGAGCTCGGCGAGGTGGCGCGGCGCCTCGTCGCACTCGGGCTGCAATTCGTCTCCGGTCACGAAGCCGTCGCCGTTCCAGTCGCGCACGAACGGGTTCTCGCTCAGCTTGCGCGCCACCGCGCCCTTCCGGCTGACGATCCGGGGCGCGTCGACGAGGCCGCTTCCGACGCGAAAGTCGGCGCCGTTCACGAAGAACGAGCCGCGGTAGCGGCCGGCGGTGATCGGGAGCGCGCACCTCGTCCGCCGCGCGAGCAAGTGAATCTTCCGCTCCGCCACGTCGACGGCGCAGATCGAGAAGTTGTGAATCGTCGGCGCCCCGAAGCCGTGACTCTCGACGAGCACGGCTTCGGCGAACGCGAAGCGTGGGTTCGCGAGGCTGAGGCAGCCTTCGCGTTCGTCGTTGCGCCCGATCTCGACCTCCTCGCCGGTGTCACGGTGCCGGACGACGACGCGGAGATCGGCGATCGAGATCGTTTCCCCGGGGCTGACCGTCACCTCCTCACGTCCCTCGTCCTTCAAGAACACTTCGAGCTGGCCGTCGGGCGACGTCACCGGCTTCGGTGCGGACGCCGTCGCAGTCGTTGCGGGGGGCGGCAGCGAACTCTTGGGGGCGACGCTCGACGCGGGTTGTCGCCTCGCCTTCGTCGGCGCCGGGCGTGTCGCGACCGCGTCGTCGCTCGTCGGTTTCGAGCACGCCATCAGCAGACTCGCCAGGCAAACCCACGCGCGCTTCATCGACCTCGCAATCTTAACCGGCACCGTCTTCGGTCCGGGGAGCGTCTCCGGCCCCCATGCGAATCGCTTTCGGCCGCAACCCCGCCGGAGTAACTGGAGCGCATGCCCGAGCGCGTCCTCTCCGCGTCCGAGACCCCCGAGGACGACCGCTTCGATCGGCTCTTTCGCCCCGAGTCGCTCGACGAGTACATCGGCCAGACGAAGCACAAGGAGAACCTCAAGGTCTTCGTCGAGGCGGCGCGCCGTCGCAAGGAGCCGCTCGACCACGTGCTCTTCTGCGGGCCGC
>DATBBD010000185.1:0-2651 GCA_036271175.1 Polyangiaceae bacterium
GCTGCCGACGCCGCCGCGCGACGGCCTCGCCGCGCTCGAACCGACCTGTCCCCTGGACGAAGCCGAGATGCACGCCGAAGCCTCCGGTGTTCCCAAAGGCCCGAACACCGTCGCCACGTACCAAGTGAGCGAGACGTATCAAAAAGCCGTATGGCTCATCACCGTGCCGAACAACGCCGCCGCAAGCCGCACCATCGACGGCTGGTCCTGCGCCATCCTCGTGCGGTGACTACTGCGCCGCGACGCGCGGCGGCGCGCTCGTGCGCTTGTCGAACACGCCCTTGCGGCGCGCTTCCCCGAGGGCGCGAAAGGCCGCGCGATAACCGCGCATCAAGAGAGCGCGCGCGGCGAAGCGGTTCAAGTAGTCGAACATGCCGATGTTCGGCGCGATGTCGATGAACGTCGTGTTCGGATGGACGCGCGAATAAAGATCGAGGCCGCGCTTCTCCTTTTCCGTCAACATGATGTTCAGCGATTGGGTCATCACCTTGGCCGCCGTGAGCCGGGCGATGCTCCGGGTCGATTTCTTCGTCGGGCGGTAGATGTTCGAGATGATGACGATGTCCGCGCCCACCGCGACGGCAATGTCCGCGGAGAGGGTGCGCGCGATCTCGCCGTCGACGTGATAACGCCCGTCGATCTCGTAGGGGCGAAAGAGCCCGGGCACGCAGCACGACGCCGCAACGGCCCGGCTGATCGGCGTCCGCGAATCGTACCCCCTGCCGAACACGACGCGCTCGGCCCGGTCGATATCGACAGCGGTAATGAGCAACTGCGCGCGCACCTTCTCGAAGTCGTTGGTCGGAATATGGCGCGCGAGATAGCGCTCGAACCCGTCGATCGAATAGAGCCCCGAGAGCAGATAGCCGGGGTCGAGAAAATCTCGCGCGCGCGGCGGCCCGGCCAGGGTGAGGCCGTGAAACCGGGGCCCGTTGTGTCTGCGGCGCCAGGGGCTCCGGAAACCGTCGATGAGCACGTCGAGCGGAATGCCCTGGCCGTAGGTCGCGGCAACGATGGCCCCTGCGCTCGCCCCGACGAAAATATCGGGCTTGATCCCGAATTCCTCGCACGCCTTCAGGACGCCGAGATGGGCGATACCCCGGGCCGCCCCCCCCGTTCCTACGAAGGCGATCTTCGGTTCGTGCATGGAGCCTTACGCTGACCCTTCACCCTAGCGCCGGGGGTGTTCCTGCGCAACGCAGCGGGACGGCCACGGCAGAGCTCTCGAGCGCAGACGCTCACATGCCGGCGAGGATTCGAAAGCTTCCGTCCGCGGGCGTCAACTCGAGCCGATTTTCCGCGACGCGACGACGCCAGAGCTCGCCCGTCGGCGTCGGGATTTTGTAACTCGCGCTGTACGTGTAGTCGACGTAGATGCTCGTGTTCTTCCGTCCTTCACCGACCCGCCGATACCGGATCTCGTAACGGATGGCGCGCGTGTCCTTGAACCGCGTCTCGAGGTAGTCGCGCAGGCCCGCGTAGTCGAGGTCGTCGGTGGCGTCGACGTTGCCGCCGTCCTCGTAGTAGCTCGGGTCTGCGAGCTTCAGTAACTTCGGGACGTTCTCGGTCTCGACCGCGTGACGGTATTCCTCACAGAACTCGATCACTTTCCGATTTTGTTCGGTGTCCTCGACGTCGGTGTTCGCGATGTAGTGCTCCGCGCAGCCACTGAGCAGCGAGACGAACAGGGCCGGCGCGAGGATGCGAAACGCCATTTTTCTTCCGAACGCCGAATCGATGCGAGTCATTCCGTGGCGCGGGACAGTGCCAGAGACCCGCGCCGGGCGGCAAGCCCGTCGACGCGCGCGGCAGCCATCTCGAAACGCCCGTTTGGGGTTGGGACACCACTCGTCGCTCGTGAAAGGGGCTTTAGGGCTGTTCGACGCCCAATGCGGCGAGAAATGCCGGATATCCTGGCGCGGAACCCAGCCGGCCCCCCGCCGCAAGCGCCGTCTCGTGAGCCGCTTTGAGGTGGTTTCGGTCGAGCGCGGCGCCTCCATCGCGTCTCCGGAGCACCGCGGCGACCGCCCCCGCCGCGGGAATGGGCCAACCGGCGGCGGCCCAAACGTCGCGCGCGGTCGTTCCAACGTCCTCCGCGGCGACGACGACCACGGCATCGATGTCGCCCGCGGCGATGAGGTCGTGCGCGACGAGGAGCGCTTCGATCGACGCGGCGAGACTTCCACCGACGGCGAGCGAGGGACCGCCGAGACTGAACGCGATGCTCACCTGACCCGCGGGGAGATTGGGCGAGGTCGGCGGAAAGCGTCGTGGCTCCGCCGCTTTCGCACCACGCTCGCGGAATCGCCGATCGAACGCTTCGTTGTTCTCGAGCGTCGCGCATGCGGTGCCGACCACGACGCCGGTGCGTTCTCGGTCGAGCTCCGGCGCCGCTTCGAATGCCCGCGCCGCCGCGGCAACGGCGAGCGCGGAGAGTCGATCCATGCGCGCGAGCTGCGCGGTCGTGAGGCGCGTGCGCGGCGCCACCCCCTCCGCGTCGAGCTCGAGCGCGGGAACTCCGATGGTCGCGACTTCTACGGCGTGCGGCGTGCGCTCCGCGAGCGACGCAGCAATTCCTCGCTCGAGTGACGCGACGAGCGCGGCGTTCGCGCCGCCGAACGCCGCGGACAGTTTCAACGCTACGCGCGGCG
>DATBBD010000186.1:0-6600 GCA_036271175.1 Polyangiaceae bacterium
ATCGGCGGCAGCGCTTTCACGGCCGGGAGGTTCGCCGATTCGGGCATCACGTGATGGCGGAACCGATAGACGAGCCCCGAGCCGTGCAAGCTCGACGTATGAAATACCTGGTGCGCGAGATCGGCGAGCTCGATGACGAGAACGCCGCGCTCGAGATCGATGGACGACTCGACGTTGTGGTCGCGGATCAAGACGCGCGCTTTGCGGACGTGCACCGTACCGGGCCACACCGACCACGCCGACGCGAAGTTCACCTTCACGGTGTCGGTCCCGGCGAAGAGCTTTTGCACGACGCCCAGGCTGAGCCCGGCGTTCACGACGACGACGTAGAACAACTCCAATGCGACGGCGCCGATCGCGATCCACTTGAGGACGCGTCCCCACATGCGGAGAGCCCGCTTTCTGACGTGCGTTCGATGCGAAGAATGCAGAATCGAATGCACGCTGATCCTTGTCGCCCGTCAGTGCACGGCACGTACCACGCGAAAATCACTGGGAATCCACGACGATTCGGAGGCACCGCGTCGAAAGGGCCACCGTCGACCGGGTCGCGATTTGTCACGACTGAGGCGACTTTGCCGAGCTCCGACGACGGCATGGCATTGCGGCGTTTCACGCGCGAAAGCACCGAGCGGCGCAGGCGTTCTTTCGACGGCGGCGTTTGGCACGCCGTTCGAGTGACGCGAGACGCGGGCGACGGCAATGCGCAACGGCGAAGGCGGCGCGCGAAAGCTCTTGGCCTTCGCGCGACGCTACCCTCTTCTGTCTCCACCCTCGAATAAGCCAAGGATACGACCACTGGAGTGGTCATTTGTGGCCGGCTACGCGCTGCGCCAGCCCGACGCCAAGTTGATCAACACCGAGATGATCGCGAGGACGAGCAGGATGTGAATCCATGCGCCGATGCTGTACACGCCCACCAAACCGAGCAGCCAGAGAACGAGCAAAATGACGGTGATCGTCCAAAGCATTTCGACACCTGGTCCTTTCAGTGCCGCGACATTGCGGCGTTGATGAGACCCTCAGCAAGCGCCGTGCCTTCATGAAAGCGCGCCGGTTTCGCGACGCGATCGACGGTCGCGCGGCCGCACGAGTTGGGGAGTGCGCCGTTCGGTCTCGTCCCTGAGGACGAAGGTGTGCGTCGACGCGCACGAGTGCCTCATCGCGTCCCCACTCCGTCGATCTCGCCCGCCTTACGTGCCCCTACCACTCGAACGAGACCGCGCAGCGGGCGACAAAAAGAATCGACCCCGGCTCGTGGTTCGTTCCACTCACCGGGGCCTGTCTTCGCGAAGTGACGACGCGGCGTCGTTCAGCCGCGACGTGGTCGATCGCGACGGTCGCCACCGCCACCACCGCGACCACGATCGCGATCGCCGCGAGGACGATCGCCCCCGCCCCCGCCCCCGCCCCCGGTGCTCGGCGGCCGCACTTCCATGCCTTCCGGCACGGGCAGGAGCGCGCGACGGCTCAAACGGATCTTGCCGTCGCGTTCCATGCTGAGGACTTTGACTTCGATCTCCTCGCCCTCTTTGAGGACGTCCTCGACGCGCTCGGTGCGCGTGTGCGCGATTTCGGAGACGTGCAGCAACGCTTCGGTGTTCGGGATGATTTCGACGAAGGCGCCGAAGTCGACGATGCGACGGACGGTGCCCTTGTAGACCTTCCCGACTTCCGGCTCTTCGACGAGGCTCTTGATGATCTCGATGGCGCGTTGCACCGCGTCAGCGTTCTCCGACGCGATGGCGACCGTGCCGTCGTCCTCGATGTTGATCGTCGCGCCGGTCTGTTCGGTGATGCCTTTGATGGTCTTGCCGCCCGAGCCGATGACGATACGGATTTGATCGGGCCGTACCTTGATGGTGACGATGCGCGGCGCGAACTCGTTGAGCTCCGTGCGCGACGCCGGCAACGTCTCGAGCATCCGCTGCAAGATATGGAGCCGGCCTTCTTTTGCTTGTTGAAGCGCGTTCTCCAGAATGGAGCGATCGAGCCCCTGGATCTTGATGTCCATCTGAATGGCGGTGACGCCGCGTTCGGTGCCGCAGACCTTGAAGTCCATGTCGCCGAGGTGATCTTCGTCGCCGAGGATGTCGCTCAGGATGGCGAGGCGCTCTCGCTCTTTGATGAGCCCCATCGCGATGCCCGCGACGGGCCGTTTGAGCGGCACGCCGCAATCCATCAAGCTCAAGGTGCCGCCGCACACCGAGGCCATCGAACTCGAGCCGTTCGACTCGAGGATCTCGCTGACGATACGGATCGTGTACGGAAATACCTCGTGGGTCGGGAGCATGCGCCGGAGCGCGCGCTCGGCGAGAGCGCCGTGTCCGATTTCGCGGCGACCGGGGCCGCGGAGCGGCTTGGTCTCACCGGTGGAGAACGGCGGGAAGTTGTAGTGGAGCATGAACCGCTTCCACGACTCGCCGATGAGGGCGTCGATCTTCTGCTCGTCCGTCGCGGTGCCGAGTGTCGTGGTGACGATGGCTTGCGTCTCGCCGCGCTGAAAGAGACCCGAACCGTGGACGCGCGGCAGAAGCCCGACCTCGCAGGAGATCGGCCGCACCGTGCGGCTGTCGCGACCATCGATGCGCCGCCCGGTGTCGAGCACCAGGTTGCGAACGACGTCCGCTTTGCGGTTCTCGAACTCGTCTTTGATGAGCTTCGCGAGCTTCTCGTACTGCTCGGCGCCGAGCTCGCCGGTCAGCGTCTCGACCATCTTCTTTTTCAACGCCGAGTAGGCGTCGTAGCGAGCCTTCTTGTCGCGAATGACGCACGCTTCGCGGATGCCGCCATCTACGAGCCCCGCGACGCGCTGCGCGACGTTCGCCGGGATCTTGTCGATGGTGAACTCGCGCTTCGGCTTGCCCACGGCGGCGCGGATCCGCTCGAGCAGATCGATGACCGCCTGACCCTTTTCGTGCGCGAACATGAGCGCGTCGATGAGGTCGCCTTCGGTCGCTTCGTCGGCGCCGCCTTCGACCATGACGACCGCGTCTTTGCTCACCGCGACGACGAGCTCGATGTCCGCCGCTTCGGTTTGCTCGAACGTCGGATACGCGACGAATTCGCCGTCGACGCGCGCGACGCGAATGCCGGCGATCGGGCCGTCCCACGGAATGTCGGAGACGTGAAGCGCCGCCGACGCAGCCGTGAGCGCCATGACGTCGGTCTGGTTCGACTTGTCCGTCGACAGCACGGTCGCGATGACCTGCGTGTCCTTGCGAAACCCGTCGGGGAAAAGCGGGCGCAGCGGGCGATCGATGAGCCGCGACGTGAGGATCTCGTTCTCGCGGAGCCGACCTTCGCGCTTGAAAAAGCCGCCGGGGATCTTGCCGGCGGCGTACGTCTTTTCCTGGTATTCGCAGGTGAGCGGGAAGAAATCGAGGCCCGGGCGCTCTTCGGTGGAGACGGCCGTGACGAGCACGACGCTACCGCCGCAGGTGATTAACGCCGAGCCGTGCGCTTGCTTGGCAAGACGGCCAGTTTCGATGGTCAGCGTCTTGTCGCCGACCATCACGGATTCACGAACAAACATGTTGCTGCGCTCCTCGCGCGTGAGCCGCTTCGTGCGGCTTGACGCCGGACGCGAGCGCGACCTTCAGCCTCGGTTCTCGAACGTGACGAGGCACCGCCCATCGGGGCAGTGCCAGTGGCGTTCACGAAGCGAAGTTGAAGTGTGTCTCGATTCGCATCCGGAGAGTTGAGGGGAAACTCGCGCTACTTGCGGAGATTGAGCGAGGACACGACCTTGCGGTACCGGTCCACGTTCGAACCCTTCAAGTAGTTCAGAAGCCGACGCCGCTGGCTGACGAGAGCGAGAAGCCCGCGTCGCGAGTGGTGATCCTTCTTGTGAACCTTGAAGTGCTCGGTCAGGTATTCGATGCGCTGGCTCAAGAGAGCGATCTGCACTTCCGGCGAGCCGGTGTCCGACTCGTGCAGTCGGAACTTGCTGATCACGCCTTGCTTGGCGCCGATTTCCAAAGCCATTTCTTTCTTTCCTAGGGTGATTGGGGTCCGCGAGTATAACCGCGACTCCCCCTCGGTCAATGAACCTCGTCCGGGAGGCGACGCCGCTTTACCTCGAACGGCAACTCAGTGGAAGCACGGTTTTCACTCGGCTTTTTCGGACGCTTCTCGACGCACGGCTAGGCCTTCGTGGATCGGGCTCTGGGTTCTGCCCGACCCGGTCATTGGAATCCGACGCGTCCGTCGACGGCAGCGCCGCTTTTCTCGTCCCAGCAGGGCAAGGTCGGCGCGCCCGCGCACGGCGTTTGAGCGCGGAGCCGCGCGATGACCGCGTCGCGGAGGCCTTCGCGGGAAATCGACGCGGGGGCCGACGGAATCGCGAGCCATCCTCCGGCTTCAGTGAGAAACGACGTGGTCACGACGCGATACGTCGCCGACCGGTCGAGGGGACGGTCCCCAACGAATACCCCCGCGGTTCCTGAGCCGGCACAATCGAACACGACGGTCGCGCCCGCGACCTGGACTTGGCTCTCGCGACTGCGCCCGCACGACGACACGGCGATTTTCGTGAAAGCGTCCGAGAGCGCGGCGCCCGATGCTTCGAGCGTCGCGACGCGGTCTTCGAACGGGACGACGCGAAACACGTCGTCGAGGGTGACGGTGCCCGCCGGGACGTCCGCGCGGATCCCTTCGGTGTTGACGATCGCCAGATCCGCCCCCGCGCTGTCGAGCAGCGCGTCCGCGACGAAATTGCCGAGCGCCGAGTCGCCGCCTTGCGGAGCGCGAGTCAAGTCCGCCGGAGCAAACGCGAAGGGACTCTCGAACCCCGCTGTGACCAGCGCTTCTTGGTACGGCGCGAGCAACGCCTGGACGTCGGCGCGCGGAGGCACATTCTCGTTCACCGGGACGAGTGAAACGCGGGCACTCGTGACGACGCTCGGGGCGCGAGGATCGGCGCCGGCTCGATCTTCGGGAAGGTCGGATACGACGAGATCGACGCGGCCGAGATAACGACCGTACGCGCCGGGGTGAACGATGGGCACCGGGCGCGACGTGCAACCGAAGCGCGCCGCGGTGTCGTCGTCGCAATCATCGACGATGCTCGGTTCGACCACGTCGTGCGTGTGTCCGCCGAGCACGACGTCGATACCGGTGGTTCGCGGGACGAGCGCCGCGTCGAGCTCGCTCCCGAGGTGTGAGAGCACGACGATGACGTCCGCCTGGGCGCGGAGCACGTCGATGGCGCTATGGATCGCCTCCGCGGCAACACCGAGATCGGGTGCCGACGTTGCAAGATGACCCAGACCGACCACCCCGACGGTCACGCCGTCGCGCGACCTCGTCACCCAGGGAAGCGCGACGCCGTTCGCGAGCTCCGCGGGTAAGTTCGCGGCCAACGCGGGAAAACGCGCCGAATGCGCGCGAAGAGCCGCGAACGCCTCGTCGCCCAAGGTGAGGTCGTGATTGCCGACGGCCGCGGCGTCCAACCCAAGAAGGTCGAAACTCTCCATCTCGGGTGTCCCATGGAAGAGCGTGAACACGGCCGTCCCTTCGAGGAGGTCACCCGCGTCGAGATAAAGCGACCGATCCGCTTGGGCTCGTTCGCGGGAAAGCGCGGTGGCCAACCGCGCCGCGCCGCCGACTCGCGCCGTGAGCCCCGCAGGACCGAGACCACGCGCCGCGTCGGCATCGTCGATTTCGAGCGGCGTGTCGAAGAGGTATGAGTGAACGTCCGCCGTGTGAAAGAGCGTGAAATTCCTGCGACCCGCGGGCGCGCCCGGTGAATTTCGAGGCGCACACGCGAGGACGACGAGACCGAGCGACGCGACGTTCAGCAATGCCCGGCTGCGCACGGTCCTCATCGGACCCGTACGACGCGAGTTGTCCCGAATTCCCCGCGACGGCGCCGCGCAAATTGTAGCCGAGGCGGACCCGTTGGCATACCTTCCGGACCCATGCTCGACGTTGCCTACGACTACGGTTCTTGCGTCAAAAACTCCGAAAAAGTGAGCTGGAAGCTCGACGACGTGATGGGGCCTTCGGCGCGTCTCGACCTCGGCCGTCCGTTCTTGCCGGAGTCGCTCTCGGGCTCGCATCGGTTGACCGGGTTTTCGGCGGCGGAGCGGCTCAAGCTGAACCAGATCACTGGAAGCGCGTACCTGAACCTGTTCATCTTCGTCGAGGAGTACATCCTCGCCTTCGCCGTTCAGCAAGCCAGCGCCGAGATGTACGGCAACCACGACGCGATCCGCTCGCTCCTTCGCTTCGCGGACGAGGAAGTGAAGCACCAGCAGCTCTTCTCGCGCTACCGCGACGCGTTCGAGCGCGACTTCGGGATGAAATGCGACGTCCTCGGCGGCGCAAAGGACGTCGCGGGCGTCATTCTCGGCAAGACGACCCTCGCGGTCACCATCCTGACGTTGCAGCTCGAGCTGATGACGCAGCTCCATTACACGGACAGCGTCCGCGACGCGACCCGCGTCGACCCGCTCTTCGTGAGCCTCCTCAAGCATCACTGGATCGAAGAGTCGCAGCACGCGCGCGTCGACATTCTCGAGTTGCAGAAGCTGCTCGAGAAGGCGACACCCGCCGACGTTTCCCTCGCGTTCGACGAATACTTCGGACTGCTCGCGG
>DATBBD010000187.1:0-34387 GCA_036271175.1 Polyangiaceae bacterium
CCGCCTCGGACGTCAAGGATCGCCGAAATGCCCCGACTTCAAGGACGCTTCGAGGAGCTCGGCGATGCGCCGCTCGAGCGTGCGCGCCTCGTCGCCGTCGAGCGACGCGAGCGCCGCTCGTAACTCGCCGAGCGCCTTCAATTGACTGAAGAGTTGAACGTCGCTCGGCGCCGCGCCGCCGAGCAAGATCCGTCGAATGCGTTCCACTTCGGCAGCCAGCGACTCGACGCGAGCGCCTTTGTCGCTCGCGCCGCCCCCGCGCCGTTCGGGGTGCTCGGCGTAGAACGCCTCGACGACCGGTACGACGAGGCGGTCCAGCGTCGCCGCTTGGTCCTCCGAGTTCCACACATGCCTGAGGAGGAGGAGATCTTCGATGTCCGGGTCCGCTCGATCGGCGAGGTACGCGCTCGCCGAAAACAGTTTCAGGAGCTTCACCACTCGCCGATCGCTGAGCGAGATGCCTTCGGCGCGGATCTGGAAGACGAGGCTCTTGTATTGCGCGAGAAATTCGTTGGGAAAGTGGACGCGCGACGCCACCACGGCCGCCGCTTCCCTGAGCTCCGCCGAGGAAATGAGCGGCGCCGTCTTCGCCCGTTCCAGGCGGCGTGCTTCGTGTCCGAGCCCGACCGTCACGAGCTGGTCGAAGTGATACGAATCGAGATAGTCCGAGCGGATCCGCAGGAGAAACCGGTCGAAGAGCGCGGCGAGAGACTCATCCGACGGCACCTCGTTGCTCGCGCCGAACACGCTGATGAGCGGGCACTCGATGACCGTCCCGCCCGACGCGAACCGCCGATCGTTCAGGAGCGACAAGAGCGAATTCAGAATCGCGCTGTTGCTCTTGAAGATCTCGTCGAGAAAGACGATCTCCGCTTCGGGGAGCATGCCGTCGGTGCGTCGACGGTAAACGCCCTCGCGATACGCCGCGATGTCCACCGGGCCGAAAATCTCGTTCGGCTCGGTGAACCGCGTCAGCAGGTATTCGAAATAGGGCGCCGCGACGAGGTCGGATAGCCGCGTGAGGAGCGCGCTCTTGGCGGTACCGGGAGGGCCGATGAGCACGGCGTGTTCTCGCGCGAGCAAGCAGATCAAAAGAAGCCGGATCGTCTCGGTCTTGCCGAGAAGCTCCTGGTCCAACGCCGCGGCCAGGCGCGCGAGCCGCGCCGGCACCGTTGCGGAACCCTGCGGGAGACCGCCGGGGCGCACCACGCCGATCATGCGCCGACGCTCTCCGCAGAGATGCGCTGTCGCGCGAAGATCTCGTCGGCCATCGCGCGGAGCTTCTTCGCTTCGTGCTGGATGCGCTCGTTGTCTTTGTAGTGGTTCGACCGAGCGACGTAGTCGGAGAAGCTGAGATAGCTCTTCGCGATTTCGGTCTCGTTGCCGATCTCCTTCGAGAGCACGATCGCCCGCATGAAGTAGTCGATCGACTTACCCTCGTGCGCCGCGCCCCAAGCGCCTGCCGCGGTGATTTCGCCGAGTGTCCGGAGCGCGATGGCGAGGAGCGATTTACTGCGGATCTGGCCCAGGAGATCGACCGCGTGCTTGATGTTCGAGCGCGCCTTCTTGAGGTCGCCCTGCTTCAAGTAGGCCGTCGCGAGCCCGCGCTTGGCTTCGGCGAGGTGGAGCCGGTCGCCGAGCTCGTCGCAGAGCTCTTCCGCCTCGGTCAAGAGGATGATCGCTTGCGACGTATTGCCGAGCCGGAAATGGACTTCGCCGAGGTTCGTGAGCACGACGGCGATGAAGTTCCGTTCGCCCACTTCGCGAGCGACGTCGTAGGCCTGCTTGAACAGGTCGCGGGCGCGTTCGAGCTCGCGTTGTTCCTGGGCGAGGCGCCCCAGGCTGTCGAGCGTCTGGGCCACGCCGATGCGGTCACCGAGCTCGGTGCGGATCTGCAGCGACGCTTCCAGCGCCTCCTGGGCGCGCGTCGGGTTCCCGTGATCGCGGAACACGACGCCGATGTTGTGGAGGCTGAGCGCGATCGAACGCCGCTCGCCGATGACTTTGCGCATGTCGAGCGCCGTGCGCATGCGTTCGAGCGCCGGCTCGTACTCCCCTTTGGTCCAGAGGAGCATCCCGACGTCGTCGTGACAGGCGGCCACGCCGCGATCGTCGCCCACCGACGCGAAGAGCGCGAGCGCCGTCTCGATATGATGACGTGCTTCGGCGAGCGAGCCCATTGCGCGATAAAGCCGCCCGATCCGATTGTGCGCCGCTCCGCCCTTGGCCCGAAGATCGAGCCGGTACGCGATGGAGAGCATCTCGCGGAACCGCCCGAGCGCGTCGTCGATTTTGCCGAGCGTCGCGAGCACGTCACCGTGATTGTGAAGGGCGTCGATGCGCCGTTCGGCGTCCGAGTCGCCGAGTAGCGCGAGCCCGCGGGCGTAATGTTCTTCGGCGCTCCTCGCGGCGTAGTTCGCTCGCGCCGCGTCCGCAGCCGCGAGGTGCGCGAGCCCGGCCCGCATCGACGCTCCGGAGGCGTCGAGGTGCGCGGCCGAGAGCGCGAGGTGTTCGCGCGTGGGGTGGTCGAGTCGCCTCTGCTCGAGCCAATCGGCGATCGTCTGGTGATAGCTCCGGCGTTGTTCATCGCCGAGCGCCGCGGCGAGCTTCTGCCGTTCCAGGTTGTGCTTGAAGGCGTATTGCGTCTCGCCCGGCAAGCTCGAGTTCGGCATTTTGACGACGTAATCGCGCTGCTCGAGGAGCTCGAGCGCCGTCTCGATCGATTCGACTTCGCTCTCGGGCTCGAGTGCCCAGAACCCGGGCACCTTGCGCCCCACTCGCGATAGACACACGAGCGCGCCGACCCAGAACGAATTGCCGACCAGCGCGGCGTGCGCGAGCAGCTGTTCCTCGCTCGGCGAGAGGGCCGCGACACGGAGCGACACCGCGTCGTCGACGGTCACCGGGAGCTTCGCGGCGGCGAGCTTCTCGAGCCGAACCTGCCACACTGGTTCGCGCGCGAGCGCGTGCGCCTCTTCCAGCACACCCGAGTCGTGGAACAGGCGGACCATCGCCTGCATGAGCCCCGCGTTGCCTCCCGCGAGGCGAACGCCGGCTGAAACGAGCGGCTCCGGCGCGCCGCCTTCGCACGGCGAAAGCAACGCGCGCATGACCTCGGCGCTCACGTCGGGCGTCAGCGGCCCGAGATCGAGCCGCGTGTGTCGATCGCTCGCGCGGGAAAGCCATCCCGAGAGCCCGTTCAGCACCTCGGGGCGCATCGAGCACACGATCAGGATCGGGCCCGTCGCGTGCTCGATGAGATGGGAAATGATGCCCGAAAAATTCTCTCCCGAGGCGTCGAGGTCGTCGAAGACGAGGCACACCGGACCGCGCGCGGCGTCGCTTTCGAAAAAATTCTTGATGATGGCTCGGCGAAGAAATCGAGCCTGTCCGACGTCGTCGCGAACGGCGCGAGTGAGCGGGCTGTCCGGGAACGGAACGTCGAGGATCTGCCCGATGAAAAAGCAGACGTCGCCCACCTTGCGATCGTCGAGCACCTTCGACACTTGCCCGCGGATCTGCGCGTGCGTGTCGTCGATGGCCGCGCCGTCCACGATTCCGAAGCGATGCCGGAGCAGGCTCGCGAGCGCGCCGTACGCCTCGGACGAATCCCGTGCGCTACCGCGGTACACGCGAAAGCGACGTCCGGCATCGGCGCCCACTTGCTCGAGCGCCGCGTCGATGACGCTCGACTTTCCGGCGCCGCTCGACCCGACGACGGTGACGATCCTCGCGGCTCCGCTTTCCCGAACGGCCTGCGCGGCTCGTCTGAGGACCCGGACTTCTTCGTCGCGCCCGATGAGCGGCGCCGAGCCGGTCATGCCCAGGACCGGAACTCGAGCGTTTCCATTTGCTCACGAGTTTGGCCTCGCGGCGAGGCCCACACAAGCCAATAGCCGCGCGTCACGCGCCGGGCCGATCGGTTTTGGCGTTCAGCGCTCGTTCGGTTCCAGTGACGCCGTGCGTTCTCTCGACGCGCGTGACGGCGGATCGCCGATGCACTCGTCGCCTTCGTCCGGCGGGCACGCGATCCGGACGTGAAAGTGGTCGTCGTGTGGGCTCCCACGCGACGGCTGGCGGATCGCGCGCTCGGCGCGTTCGACGAGATTCGGCGCGGCCTCGTGCCGCTTTGCGTAATCGAGCAGGAGCCGCTTCAGCGGCGCTGCGAGAAAGATGCGCTGGACGCTCGCGTCGGGGTCACTCAGAAAGGCTTGGACGAGCTCCCAATTGCGCGCCTCGTCGAAGCGAAGCGCGGCCGCGGCGGGCACGTTGCCGAGGTCGCCGACGGCGAGCAAATGGTCGGTTCGCACCGCGCGACCGCGCGCGTCGGAGTAATAGAAGCCCACATCGGCGTCGCGGCCGCTCTCGTGTGAGAGGTGTCCGCCGATCGCGCCGCCCTCGCGACGCGACAAATCGCCGACCAACAAGATCGAGCCTGGAAAGCGCCGCCCGACGCGCTCCGCCGCGCGCTCGAGCATCGTGACGAGCGGCGGAAGCGCCCAGCGCGGACCGTCGGGCCATCGGAGGCGCAGCTCGGTGCGTTCGTGCAGCGCAACGCCGCCGACGAGCGCCCCATCGGTCGGCGAACCCACGCTTCGCGCGATCGCGCCGTCGCGAGACACGGCGCCTCGCGACTCCTCGGCGCGAATCACGGCCGCTGCGCCGAGGAGGGTCATGGCAGCGCACAGCGCCGCGCTCTGTCGGAATCGCATGGCGCTTGGGGTACCGGATCGCTCGCCGAGCGGGCAAATTCGGGCCACGGGCGAGTGTGGAGGCGACGATTGCCCACGAAAAGCGCCCCCGGCGGGAAAATGCGGTATAGGGCGGCCGAGGGCCCGGGAAAGGCCGCGCGACCCGAGCGCGGCCCTGACGGCGGGGTTCGCCGCCGGTCCTGCCACGAAATGGATGATGGTTGCGCTATGGTCCGTACGATGCTGATTTCGCGCACGATGAAAGCCGAACGCCGATCGACTCGCGCTGACGAGGTACGGTGAGCGATCTCGCTACGGCGCTCAGTCGCCTGTACGCGCTCGCTCCGCGGGGCGCACGGCTTGAGCTCGCGCGGGCCGAGGCCGCGTGCGCCAAGTTCGGCAACCCGGAGCGCACGTTCGACGTCGTGCACGTCGCGGGGACGAATGGCAAAGGCAGCGTGTGTGCGTTCGTCGCGTCGATGCTCGGCGCCCAGGGAAAGCGCGTCGGCCTCTACACCTCGCCCCACTTGAACCGGTTCGCGGAGCGCATCCAGATCGAGGGCGCCCCGCTCGATGACGCCGACCTCGCGCGTCATCTGACGGCGGTGCTCGACGCCGCACCCGAGCTCACCTTCTTCGAGGTGGCCACCGTCGCCGCCTTCAATGCCTTTCGCGAAGCGAAGATCGAGACGGCCGTGCTCGAGGTCGGACTCGGGGGCGCCTTCGATGCGACCAACGTCGTCCCGCCGCCCAAGGTCGCGGCCATCACGCGCGTCGCGTTCGATCACATGGCCGAGCTCGGCGATTCTCTCGCGCAGATCGGCGCGGAAAAAGCCGGCATCATCAAGAAGGGTTCGAAGATCGTCCTCGGGAAGATCCACCCCGACGCGCTCGAGGTGATCAAACGACGCATCGCGGACGTCGGAGCCGAGCTAGTCGACCTCGGGAGCCCGGAGCCGTATTCCGGCGCGCAGCTCGCGTATCCGCGCATGGCGATGTTCGGGACGAATCTCGCCGTCGCCGCCACCATCGGACGCGAGCTCGGCGTCTCGCCCGACGAGATGGCTCAAGGCATCGAAGCCACGACGTGGCCGGGCCGCAACGAGCTGCTCCACCGCAACGGCCAAGAGCTCACGCTCCTCGATTGCGCCCACAACCCGGACGGCGCCGTGACTTTGTCGCACGTTATCGACGCGAGCCTCATGGGCGCCGTCGGGTCGCGCCGCGACGTCGTGCTCGTCTTCGGTTCGCTGAAACGAAAAAATTGGCGCGCGATGCTGGCGCGCCTCGATCACACCGCGGCGCACCACGTCTTCACCGCACCCCCGATCGCGAACGCCGTCGATCCGCAAGAAATGGCCGCGGTCGTCCCGGGCAGCGAAGTCGTGCTCGATCTTCGCGAAGCGCTCGCACGGGCGCGGGCCATCGTGGGCCAGCGCGGGCTCGTGGTCGTCACCGGGTCGACCTTACTCGTCGGGCCGGCTCGCGCGCTCTTGCTCGGGCTCGATCGCGACCCCCCCATCGATCTCTGAGGCTCGCAA
Organism: Polyangiaceae bacterium; assembly: GCA_036271175.1. Lineage (GTDB taxonomy): Bacteria > Myxococcota_A > Polyangia > Polyangiales > Polyangiaceae > DASZVB01. The sequence continues at coordinate 6,233 of DATBBD010000187.1, forward strand.
GCGATGCCGTCCTTCGACGTGGTCTCCGAGCTCGACTGGGCGGAGGTCACGAACGCCCTGAATCAGGCTCAAAAGGAGCTTTCTCAGCGCTTCGATTTTCGCGGCATGGACGCGACCGTCGAACGTACCGAGGCGGGCATCATGGTGCGCGCCAACACCGACGACCGCGTGATCGCCGCCGTCGAGGTGCTGAAGGAGAAGCTCATTCGACGAAAAGTGAGCTTGAAGCACTTCGAATTCGAGAAGCCGGACAAGGGTCCGAAAGGCACCGCGAAGCTCCTCGTCAAAGTGACCGAGGGCATCGACTCCGACAAAGCGCGTGAGCTCGTTCAAACGATCAAGGCGAGTAAGCTCAAGGTGCAGGCATCGATCCAGGAACAAACCCTCAGGATCACGGGTAAGAAGCGAGACGATCTCCAGGCGGCGATCCAGCTCCTCCGTGGCGCCGACCTCGGCATCGAACTTCAGTACAAGAACTTCCGAGACTGAGCGCTTCATGAACGCACGAAAACTATTCGGCACCGACGGCATTCGCGGTCGAGCCAACGTGGCCCCGATGACGCCGGAGCTCGCCCTCCGTCTCGGGCGCGCGGTCACCGACGTCGCGCGGCGCGGCAAGAGCCGACCGCCGCGCATCGTCATCGGTAAAGACACCCGTCAGAGCGGTTACATGCTGGAAACCGCGCTCGCGTCGGGCATCTGCGCCATGGGCGGCCGCGTGCTGCTCTGCGGCCCGATCCCGACGCCGGCCGTCGCGAACCTGACGCAGAGCATGCGCGCCGACGCCGGCGTCGTGATCAGCGCGAGTCACAATCCGTTCGCCGACAACGGGATCAAGATCTTCGGCCCCGACGGCTTCAAGCTCCCGGACGCCGAAGAGGCGGCGATCGAAGCGTTGCTCGACGATCCGAAGCTCGACGGCGCGAATTTCACCGGCGCGCGCGTGGGTCGCGCCGAGCGCATCGACGACGCCGCGGGCCGCTACATCGTTTACACCAAGGCCACGTTCCCGAAGGATTTGACCCTCGACGGCGTGCGCGTCGTGGTCGACGCCGCTCACGGCGCCGCATATCGCGTCGCCCCCGACGTGTTCGCGGAGCTCGGCGCCGAGGTCACCGAGCTCGGCTGTCGTCCGAACGGGCGCAACATCAACCGCGACTGCGGCGCGCTCCACCCCGAGCACGTCGTGAAGGAAGTGCTGCGCCGCAAAGCTCAGATCGGCGTCGCGCTCGACGGGGACGCCGACCGCGTCATCATCGTCGACGAGCACGGCCAAATCGTCGACGGCGACGCCGTCATGGCGCTCTGTGCGACGCGCATGCTGCGGAGCGGTGCACTCCGAAAGAACACGCTGGTCGCGACGGTGATGAGCAACATGGGCCTCGAGGTCGCGCTGCGACGCGCCGGCGGCACTTTGGTGCGAACGGCCGTGGGCGATCGGTACGTCGTCGAGTCCATGCGCGAGAACGGCTACGCCCTCGGCGGCGAGCAATCCGGCCATCTCATCTTCTTCGACCACGCGACGACGGGCGACGGCCTCGTCGCTGCCCTGCAGGTGCTCGGCGTCATGATCCGAGAGCAAAAACCGCTCAGCGAGCTCGCGTCGGTCATGCAACGCGTGCCCCAGGTGCTCGAGAGCGTCCTCTTCTCGACGCGTCGGCCCATCGAAGACATGGCCGAGCTCAGCCGCCATATGGGCCTCATCGAGCGGAAGCTCGGCGACGACGGCCGACTCCTGGTGCGCTGGAGCGGCACCGAACCCAAGCTCCGCGTCATGCTCGAAGGCCCCGACGTCGCTACCTTGAAAGAGCTCGCGATGGACCTCATCGGCGCGGCGCGGCGCGATCTCGACGCCGCACCGGCCGCGACGCAATGAGCGGGCCGGAAGCGTCGTCCGCACTCGCCGGCGCCCTCATCGTCGCTGGTTTCGAAGGCCCCAGGCTCGATCGCGACACGACGAGTGCACTCGCGGAGGGCCGTCGCGCCGGCTTGATCCTGTTTCGTCGTAACATCGAATCCGTCGAACAAGTCCGCGCGCTCACGACGGAGATCGTGCGAGCCGCGGGGAGCGCGCTCTCGCCGTTCGTCTGTGTCGACCAGGAGGGTGGACGCGTCGCGCGGCTCGCGGCTCCCGTCGTCGAGCTTCCGCCGATGCGCGTCCTCGGCGATATCGGCGACCCCGCGCTGACGCGAAGAGCCGGCGAGATCGTCGGTCGCGAGCTCGCGGCCCTCGGTTTCAACGTCGATTTCGCGCCGGTCCTCGACGTCGATAGTAACCCCCAGAACCCCGTCATCGGTGATCGCTCCTTCGGGCGCGACGCGGAACGCGTCACGTCGCTCGCGATTCCGTTCGGCGAAGGGCTAGAGAGCTCCGGCGTGCTCGCGTGCGGCAAGCATTTTCCCGGCCACGGCGACACCGACAAGGACAGTCATTTCGATCTCCCCATCGTTCACCAACCTGCATCGCGATTGAGAGCCGTCGAGCTCCCACCGTTCGCTGCCGCCGCGTCGCGGCTCGGTTCGTTCATGACGGCGCACGTCGTCTACGAGGCGCTCGATCCCGACGTACCCGCGACGTTGAGCCGCGCGATCGTGACCGATCTACTCCGCGGCGAGCTCGGGTTTTCGGGCGTGTTGTTTTCCGACGACCTCGAAATGCGCGCCCTCGCGGATCGCTACGACGTCGAAGATTCCGCCGTCGAAGCCGTGCGAGCCGGTTGCGACGTCGTGCTCGTCTGCCAGCACTACGACCTCGCCGAACGCGCCCACGCCGCACTCGTCGAAGAAATCGAACGCGACGCGGCGTTCCGTCGTCGCGCGGTCGAAGCTCGCGCGCGCACCGAAGCCGCGCGCCGTCGCTTCCCTGCCCGACCCGCAACATCGACGGCGGAGCTCCTGCGCGTCCTCGCCGAATCGGGTGCGCGCGAGCTCGTCGAAGAAATCGCGCGCCGTCGTTCTTGATTCACCGTAAGGCGAGGCGGACCAAGGTGCCGATGACTCGCTGAAACAGCGCGGCGATCTCGGGCTCGAGCGGCCCGACCCAGCCGAATGCTTGTGCGGTTTCCCAGCAAGCGAGCACCTCGCGTGCGGAGGCGAGCGCCGATTGATACCGTGCTTCGCGATTTTTCCGCGTGAGTAAGCGCCTTCAGCCACGTTGAGAGGCACCGAGATGAGCGCGCGTTCCATTTGATCTCCGAGCGCCGAAGAACGTCTGCGTAGCGCGGGCAACAGCGGCGCTAGCCTTCGGACCAGCGCGAGTACGACGGGATAGATCTTGAGTGTCATTCGGAACCTCCGTGGGTTGTGGTCCCGCTAGGGGACAACGCTTCCCACCCGCGCGCGCAGGCCCCGCGGCGCGGTGTCGAAAACGTAGAGCTGGAGAGCTAAAAGGGGCGTGCGCGCGGTGCTCTGACTCTAGCCTTAGCTCTACCCCACCGCGCTTCGCCCGCCCCGGCCGCGACGCGTGGCGAAACGACGAACAGAACTGGTGCACGCGATCTACCGCGAGGCAGCCCCTCTCTCATGCCCTCGCCTTAGCTCTTCGCTCTACCGCGCGCCCTCATCCGCGTCTCTTCTTGTCGCCCGCGAACGGCAAGTCCATTTGTCGCGTCGGCTTCGGCGTGGGGCGTGATTCGTCTTTTTCGAGGAGGCGTGACTCGCGTTCGATGTCGGCTTCCATGACTTCGGGGTTGTCCCAGGCGAAGGCGAGCGCGTCGAACACTTTCGCGGGGCCGAGCTGCGGGTAGCGGCGGATCAAGGTGTCGATGTTCGCGCCGCCACGATAGAACCCCCAGAGTCGACGGACGGGCACGCGCGTACCGACGATGTGCGGGCTGCCGCCGAGCACGGCGCGGTCGACGCGCACGTGGGGATGCGGAACGAGGACAATCGGCAGCTCGTCCTTGCGCGGTTTCAACGCCATCGATATGAGCCGCGACCCGCGCCGCCGTCAACGGGGCGCCGCGCCGAACGCTTCGAAGCGGTCCGCGCTTCGACGCTCGCTGCGTCAACGCGGACGGTGAATCGCGGCCTCGTGTTCGTCGAGCGAGTGGCTGAACGCGTGCCGGCCTTCCCCGGTTGCGACGAAGAATAAATAGTCCGTGGTTGCCGGAAGCAAGACGGCGGCGACGCTGTCGAGCCCCGGGTTCGCGATGGGTCCGGGCGGCAGGCCCGCGTGCCGGTACGTGTTGTACGCGTTCCCCGCGTCGCGAACGATCGCCGGCGTGACGTGGCCCGCGTAGCCGCGACACGATTCGAGCTCGGGTGCGACGAGGCAACCGTAGCCCGCGGTCGGATCGGACTGAAGCACGTGTGGCGGGCGAAAGTCCGCGCTGTCCAAGCGATTGTAAAAGACGCTGGCGATCACCGGACGCTCGTCGGCCTTCGCGGCTTCCTTTTCGACGACGGAAGCCAACGTGAGGATCTCGCGCTGACCCCAGCCGTATTTTTGCTTCAGTCGATCGAGCGCGTCGGCGTGCGCATCGGCGAGCGACGCCCAGCGGCGCGACGCTTCGCCGAACATCTCGGCGATCACGGCGTCCGCGGGGTCGTCGGCGAAAAACTCGTACGTCGCCGGAAATAGGTATCCCTCGACGGAAGAGCCGGAGATGCCGAGTTTTTGGGTGAGGGCGCCATCCACGGCCGAGGCGTCGAAGGAGCGGCGTGAACACACTCCGCTCGCGTCGAGTCGATCGGCGATCTGAAACCGATTGAACCCCTCCGGGACGACGACGCGGACCTGCGCGCGCGACGTGAGCCGGCCGAGCCGGCGCACGACTTCACCGGGCGTCAGGTCGTCCGCCAAGAAGTGCACGCCGACGACCGGCGACGTAAAGGGAGCCAAAATAAATAACAACGCCCGGAACGCGAGCGGGCGATCGACGACGCCGGCGTCCACGAGATGCTCGACGGTGATCGCGCGATCGCCGGTGACGACGACGTCGACGGCGTGCCCCGAGCCGCTCTTCGGCGAGCCGAGCCATACGAGGGCGAGCACGGTGAGCCCGAAGGCGACGACGGCGATGCCCACGGTCACGCGGGCCATGCGCGACGGTTTCTTCGGCGACAGGGCGAGTGGCGGCGTCGATTTCCGGACGCGCTTTTTCTTTTTGCGACGCGGAGCCTTCAAGCGTCCGGATCCCGGCGATCGAGCCACGCCTGGAGCAGCACGGCCGCCGACGCACTGTCGATGCGGCTCCTCGAGTCGCGAGTGGTGAGCCCTTGTTCGTGGAGCCGCGACTGGGCTTCGCGGGTCGAGAGCCACTCCTCGACGAGCTCGACCTTGCGCCCGGTTCGGGTCGCGAGCTCGGCGGCAAAGACCCGCGCACGCCGGGCTGGTGGACCTTCCACGCCGCGCAAAGTGCGGGGCAGCCCGACGATGAACACGCCGATGCCTTCGTCGTCGGCGAAGCGGGCGAGCGCCTCGATGAGGGCGCGGCGCCGAGTGCCGTCGAGGTGCGGCCGAGGGTGCGCCATGAGCCCGAGTTCATCGGCGACGGCGAGACCGACGCGCACCTTTCCGAGGTCGATGGCCGCGGCCCTCATCTCGACGGCAGTGCTACCACAATAGGCCGGAATTTCGGGCTCGGAGCCTATTTGCGGTCGAGTCTGGCCCGCCGCCGACCCGAAGCTTGACCCGACCCGGCGCATTGAGCATAAGCCTCCCGCTCGCCGTCGTCGTGCCCACGGGGCGGCCCCTGCCGAGAACCCTAAGAGTCGAGGGCCCGTCCGTCAGCCATGCAGTACCGCGCCGCCAAGGGGATGAACGACATCCTCCCTGACGAGCTCCGGCGGTGGCGGACTCTCGAAGAGGCATTCCGGCGCACGGTCGAGCTCGCGGGCTACGCCGAGCTTCGTACGCCGTTGCTCGAGGCCACCGAGCTCTTTGTGCGGTCGGTCGGGGAATCCACGGACATCGTCCAAAAAGAGATGTTCACCCTCCAGCACCATGGCGACTCGCTGACGCTGAGGCCGGAAGGCACCGCCAGCGCGGCGCGAGCGTACGTGGAGCACACGGTTTTTGCTCGGGAACCGGTGACGAGATGGTACTACCTCGGCCCCATGTTTCGCGCCGAGCGGCCTCAGCGTGGCCGCTACCGGCAGTTCTACCAGGCGGGCGCGGAAATCTTCGGCGACCCGGGCCCCGCATGTGACGCCGAGATGATCGACATGCTGTACCGGCTCTTCGTCGGGCTCGGCATCACCGACGTCGAGGTCGTCGTGAATTCGCTCGGCAGCGCCGGCGTGCGCGAGCGCTATCGCGACGTGCTCCGCGAGCACCTGGAACCAAACAAGGGTGAGCTGAGCGAAACCTCGCAGCGTCGCTTGGGCGACAATCCGCTGCGCATCCTCGACTCCAAAGCGCCGCGCGACCAGGAGCTCGTGCGCGAGGCGCCGCCCATCCTCGACTTTCTGGACGACGCCGATCGCGCGCACTGGGACGCGCTGCGCGCCGGTCTCGACGCCCTCGGCGTGCCCTATCGCGCCGAACCGCGGCTCGTCCGAGGCCTCGACTACTACACGCGCACCCTGTTCGAGTTTCAGTCGTCGCAGGGCGGGCTCGGGTCGCAAAACGCGCTGGGCGGAGGCGGTCGCTACGACGGCATGGTCGCCGATCTCGGCGGTCCCGCTGCCCCGGCGATCGGGTTCGCGCTCGGCCTCGAACGGATCTTGCTCGCGATGAATCCCGGCGAAGACCCGAAGCCGTCGCCCTGTTTCATCGCGCCGATCGGCGAGCGCGCGACGCTCGAAGCGCTCGTGCTCGCTCGGTCTTTGCGCGAGCGCGGCGTTCCGACGGACCTCGACGGCCGTGGCACGTCGATGAAGAGCATGCTTCGCCGCGCGAACTCACGCGGCGCCCGGCTCGCCGTGTTGATCGGCGATCAGGAACTCGACCGCGGCGTCTTCAAAGTGAAGGACCTCGCCGCGCACACCGAAATCGACGTGCCGCGCGCTACCGCGGCCGAGCAGATTTCGGAGCTCATGGCGCGCGCCCCTCTGGAGCCGGCCCATTGAGCGTGCGTCGCCGAATTCCGCGCGCTGCGGCAGCCTTCGTCGCGGCGAGCGTTCTCGTGAGCTCGCTCGCGCACGCGCAGTTCGGCGGTAGCGGCTTCGGTCCCACCGGCGGCCCTGGCGGTTTCGGTGGTGGCCTTCCCGGCGGTGGCGGCGCCGGGCGCTCGTCCGCCCCGAAACAAAAGAAAAAATCGAACGAACCGGAGACTCACGCCGCGTCCGGCGCGTCCGACGAAGTGGTGTCCCCGGGCGCCGAGCCCACGCTTCCGGCGGAGCCGCTCGCGATCCCGAAGAGCGTCAAGAATCGGATCGGCAGCGACGCGGCACTGGACGACCCCGAGCTCGGTCGAGGCCCCGAGACGTCGCGGCACTTCTACGGCCTTTATTACGCCGAGCGGAGTGGCGACTACCACTTCCACACACTCTTCCCGCTCTGGTTCGAGCGCAAACAGCCGAGCCTCGAAGACCCGACGAAGACGGATCGCGCCTCGCTCTACGGTGGCTTTTTTTACGACCGGCGTAGCGCGACGCATTCCGACGACATTCTCTTCCCGCTCTTCTGGAACCTGAAGAGCCCGACCAGCCGCACGACCATCGTCGGACCGTTCGTCAATCGGCGCGCGCCCGGCGAAACCGACAACTGGTTCGCACCGCTGTACTTCACCGGCACGCGCCCGCACGGCGGCTACTCGGTGATTCCGCCGCTCCTCACGTACCTGCACTCGGATGAAAAGGGCGGCTTCAACCTGGTCGGGCCGGCGTTCTGCACGTGGACCGGCGGCGCCACCTGCGACGCGCGCACCGCGACGAATCTCGACCTCGGAGTCGCACCGTTCTATTTCCACGGCCAGACCGAGGAGTCGTCGTACGACCTCGTCCCGCCGCTCCTTCACTATCACGCCGACGACGCCAAAGCCGAATCGTGGATCGACGTCTGGGGCCCGGTGATTCGTCGCCACACCGAGGAGCGCGACGCGCTTCACATCCTTCCGCTCTATTACAGCTTGTGGGGTGAGAACGAGCGCCACACCACGCTGCTGCCGTTCTTCCACTACGGGCACACGCCGACGTCGAGCCTCTTCATCAATCCGCTCTACTACCTGTCGAAGGACGACAAGGACGGCACGACGTTCATCACGTGGGGCTACGCGCAGCACCGAGGCCGCACGAAGCTCGACATGATCACGCCGCTGTACTGGCACTATCAGGATCCCGACATCGGCCTCGACGAACAGCTCCTGTTTCCGTTTCTCTATTCGAAGACCAGCCCGCGCGAGTCGAACCAGGCCTTCTTCCCGTTCTGGGGCCACTTCGAGCGCTACGGCATGAGCGAGACGACGTTCATCACGCCGTTCTTCATGCATCAGAAAGACCTTCGCGGCTGGTCCACGAACCTGCTTCCCATCGCCTTCTTCGGCCGAGACGGCACCGACACCCACACCGTCATCGCGCCCGTCTTCTTCGACTTCGCGAGCACCTCGTCGCGCGCCACGGTGGGCTTTCCGATCTACTGGCGCTTCTCCGACGAAGAGAGCGTCTCCCAGGTCGTCGCGAACACGTACTACCACGAGAAGCACGTGACCCACGGCCTCGACTGGGAGTTCCACTTCTTCCCTCTCTTCAGCTACGGCGAGACCCCGAGCGGCAGCTGGTGGAACGTCCTTTACGGCTTGGCGGGCTACACCCGCCGCGGCGAAAACGTCCAGGTGCGGACGCTGTGGATCCCGATCAACGTCCACGGCTCGCTGTAGCGATTCGACGCTCGCGCGGCCCAGGCGCCGCGCCATCGACGATCCGTGCACTCCGCGCGGTTGCGGAGCAAAATGAGGGATGACAGAGCGGTATCGAGCGGCCATCTACGGCGGTTCCGGATTCGCGGGGGCCGAGCTGATTCGCCGGCTCTTGATTCACCCCCACGTCGAGCTCGTGCGCGTCTGCTCCATCGATCACGTCGGTGAGCCTCTCTCGGTCGCGCACCCTCACCTCGAAGGCGTCACGAATCTCACCTTCGAACAATTGCCCGCGCGCGAAGCCGTCCGCGACGTCGACATCGTGCTCCTCGGGTTGCCGCACACGGCGAGCATCGGCGTCGTCGAATCCCTTCTCGAAACGCCGGTCAAAGTCCTCGACATGTCCGGCGCGTTCCGTCTCGACGACGCTGCCGCCTACGCTCGCTACTACGGCGCGACGCATCCCCGTCCCGACCTCTTCGCGCGCTTCGCTTACGGATTGCCCGAACTCAACCGTGCGCAGATCGCCCAGAGCCGCTTCGTCGCCTCGCCCGGTTGCTTTGCCACCACCATCGAGCTCGCTCTCCTGCCCCTCGCTCGCGCCGGGTTGCTTCGCGGCGCCGTCGACGTCGTCGGCATCACTGGTTCCAGCGGCAGCGGCGTCGTCCCCAGTCCGGGCACGCACCACCCCGTGCGCGCCAACAATCTACGAACCTACAAGCCGCTCGATCATCAACACGTCCCTGAGATCGAACGCGTCCTTCGAGAAGCGTCCGGCAAAGAAGTCCGAGTGCACTTCGTTCCCGTGTCTGCGCCGCTCGTACGCGGCATCTTCGCGACGGCGTTTGCGCGCGTTCCGGCGGAGCATGGCGAAGCGGCGATCCAGAGCCTCTTCCAAGAAGCGTACGCGCGCGAGCCCTTCGTTCGAGTACCCGCGAAGCGCTTGCCCGAAGTCGTCGCCGTATCGGGTTCCAACTACGCCGAAATCGGCGTCACTGTCGGGCCTGTCGACGGCGCCACGCGACTCGTCACGGTGTTCGGCGCGCTCGACAACCTCGTCAAGGGCGGCGCCGGCCAAGCCATTCAGAACATGAACCTGATGCTCGGCGTGGGCGAGCGCGCGGCGCTCGAGGACGTCGGCGGATATCCTTAGCGCGAGGGCGTTCTGGACGCTCCATCATGCGGAATGGACGCTCGGTCATGCGCGACGAGACGATCCGACGCTGGGGCATGTCGAACCGACGTGGAGTCATTCGCTAGTGAGTTCGGCTCTCCTAGAAAGGTCTCGTGAGCGACGCCGTCGTCGCCACGAAACAGGAGATCCAACCATGACTACGATCCTCGATTGCCCGCCCAGCCAACGTTCCCCCGCAACGACGACCGTCGTCGATCTCGGCGCCGTGAAGACGCGACAGCAAGCCACGTGGGCTTCCGGCGACTTCGCGATCATTGGAACGACGCTGCAAATCGTCGGCGAATCGCTGTGCGAAACGGCCGACCTCGCCGCAGGGTCGCGCGTGCTCGACGTGGCGTGCGGGAACGGGAACGCGACGCTCGCGGCGGCGCGACGGTTTTGCAACGTGACGGGGCTCGACTACGTCCCTGCGCTGCTCGCGCGCGCCAAGGAACGCGCGGCGGCGGAACGACTCACAGTCGACTTCGTCGAAGGCGACGCGGAAGCGCTACCGTTCGAAGGGGCGTCGTTCGACGTCGTGCTCTCGACGTTCGGGGTGATGTTCGCGCCCGATCAGCGTCAGGCGGCTCGCGAGCTCATGCGCGTCGTGCGTCCGGGCGGCACCATCGCGCTCGCGAACTGGACGCCGGAGGGATTCATCGGTCGGTTGCTCGCGACGGTGGGAAAACACGTGCCGCCTCCCGCGGGCGTGGCTTCCCCCATCTATTGGGGCATGGAAACGCGCCTCGCGGAGCTGTTTCCGGGCGTCACGTCGCTTCGCATGGAACGCCGGGACTTCGTGTTCCGCTACGACTCGGCGGATCACTTCGTCGACGTATTTCGCACGTTCTACGGACCGACGCACAAAGCGTTCGCCTCGCTCGATTCGGCGCGGCAAGAGCGCCTCGCGAATGATCTGCGCGCGTTGATCGCAACCTTCGCGCGGTCGCAGAGGCACGCGATCGCGATCCCGGCCGAATACGTCGAAGTCGTGATTGAACGGTGAATCCGTTCGAGTCGGCCGCGCGCGGGAGGGGGCGCGCGGCCTTTCCGAGCGCGCTTACGGCTTCACGTCCCAGGAATCCATCGTCGAGTCTTTCGCGATGAATTGCTGGTAGCGCGTGTCTCCGAGGACCTGCACTTCGAGCCACGACAATCCGATGCGCGCAACGACGACGTCCGTCGCGGCACCGCCGAGCGGCGTGTTGGCGACGAAATGCGAGCCGCCGCTGAACTCCGCGTAGGCCTTTTTCGTCGTCGTCGGGATGCTCATGTATTCCGCGGACGATTGCGACGAACCCACGAGGACGTCGGCGTTGCCGTCGAAGAAGAGCGTGGGCACCGTGTCGGTTGGATACGTGCCACCCGGGTTCCAGGGGCAGAGTCCGATCGCCGCTTTCAGCTCCGGGTGCGTGTTGGCAGCGATCAAGGTGCCACCGCCGCCCATCGAGTGGCCCATGATCGCCATGAGACTCGTGTTCAGCTTGCCCATGAGCGGGCTGCCGGAGCGCGTGTTCTCCGCCTTCAGGTTGGTCACGCCTTCCGCCAAGCCGAGCGCTCGCGACGCCGGCTCCACTCCCGTGTTGGCGGTACCGTTCGCGGCAGAGTCGATCATCATGACGGCGAAGCCGTGAGACGCGAGGAACGTGCCCCACTGATTGATCTGCGCTTGAACCTCCGTGAACCCCGGAATGATGACGACACCGGCGAACGGCGCCGGGCAATCGGTGGGGTAGTAGACGGTCGGCGTCGTGTAGTCGGCGGCAGTCGCGACGCCGGTCGTGTACGTCATGACGGTGCACGCTCCCTTGGTCGAAGTCGAGGTGCTCGTCGGTGCGGGACCCGAGCCGCCGCCACTCGAACCACCGCCGCCGTCGACCGAACCCCCCGTGCTTCCCTGATCGCCGCCGGTGCTTCCCTGATCGCCGCCGGTGCTTCCTTGATCACCACCGGTGCTTCCTTGATCACCACCGGTGCTTCCCTGATCGCCGCCGGTGCTTCCTTGATCGCCGCCGGTGCTTCCTTGATCACCACCAGTGTTCGTCGGAAACCCGCCGCTGCTCGTGGTCGGAAACCCGCCGCTGCTCGTGTTCGGAAACCCGCCCGAAGACGAGAACGAATTGCCGGCACCAGCAATGCCGCCGGCGCCAAAAGCGTTGCCGCTTCCGCCGCTCTCCAAGCCTTGGTTCTTTTCACCCCCCTGATTGCTCGTGCCCGAGCAGGCAGCTGCGAGAGCACTGGTGATGATGAATGCGAGCCCGAGTTCGACAGCTTTAGTAGCCAAAGTGCGCCTCCTGGACGATCCGGTCGGACGTCCGGGTGTTCTAATGACACAAAAATGGCTGCGCGGGTTAAAGACTGTACTGATCAGAACACAGACACACTGAAGAGTTTTAGTGTGCGTATTGCCGCCGCTTCCTCGATTGTAATTTTTGGGCAAGCCCCAAATATTTCGGTGCGGGTTATGGGCGCCGCGGCGATGACGCAGTCAGTGACTCGCTGCGTCTCGGGCGAGCTTTGGACGCTAGATGATCCGCATGCGTGACTGGACACGCGCGCGACTCAACGTGCTTCGACGACGTCGATCGTTGCGTCGCAACGAACGTGTGTTCTTACGGCCACGGACGCGCGGCGAATCCTCGCGCGAACACTGACGCTACCGATTCGGCGTGAGCCGCTCGAGCAACGCCGCTGCACGACGTCGCACGAGCGGCGTTCGACCGTCGCGAACGAGTCGCTCGACGGTCGATCGAACAACGTCTTGCCGTCCGTGAGCGACCCACATTTCGGCGCGCGTGAGCTCTGCCGCGTCGCGCGTCCGAGGATCGGGATCCGCACTCGTCTCGATCCACGCGCTCGGGATCGCGCGCCGCCGCTCGCTTGCGGCAGGCCGTCTCGAACGCTGAGCTCATCGCGCCGCGACGCGCGCATTTGTCCCGCGCTCGCGTGGCATCGACCTTGCTCGAATCTCCGAATCGGAGGTTCAAATCATGGCAAATCAAGTCCCCCCCGTTCCGGCAGTGCAGGAGCAAGCACGACGTCCGACGCTCGAGGTCGACGAGAAGACGAGCCTCGAGGCGCGAAAGGCCGTTCGTCGTCTCGTCGAAGAGCTGCAGGCAGGGTGGGATCGACACGACGCCGAGACGACCAACCGCCACTTCGCCGAAGACATCGTTTGGGGCTCGCCGTTCGGCGCGACGGTCCGCGGCTACGCGTCCTTGCACGACATTCACACGAAGCTCAAGGCGAAGGGCGTGGGCGGCCGTGCTTCGCACTTCGAAGTCGAGAGCGTCCTCGTGCCGACACCGGACGTCGCCATCGCTCAGATCCGGCGCAAGTCGTTCACTGCTCCGAGTGAATCGGCAACGGCGGCGACCGACCAGGCGAAGGGCTTCTCGGAGATGGCCCTCTACGTCCTCGTGCGACGAGGCGATGATTGGTGGGTCGCTGCCGGACAGAACACACCGATCAAGTCGGACTCGTACGCGCCGAAACACGACGAGTGAGCGAAGCCGTTGCGACGCGCTCCGCGCCACCGACGACGCGGTGACTCCGTCGACCATTGCTCGCGTCTCTGCTCCGTCCCGATAGAAATTTTCTATCGCTGCTCGACGCTGGTGGCACCAATCCACTTGGTGACCACGTAACTCGGCGAATTTGTTTCACGATCGCATCCACTCAACGACGATGACTGGCGGAGTTTCGTGCTATGTACCGAGCGGTCTCTACCTCGGCATTGGACCGATCGTCGGAGGAGCACCTTCCCCATGTACAGAATCCCCAAACTCACGTTGATCGGTCTTTCGGCTGCAGCTCTCGGCGCCTGCTCGGGTTCGACCAACGGTCCGTCGCACGGCGCGCCGAGCACGTCATCGACGGCAACAGATAGCGGCACGTGTCCGCGCGTCGCATCGTCGACCAAGCCCTGCCCCGACATTCCGGATCCGTGCAATCTGAAGAGCGGCTTCGAAGGCGACGAGTACTGCATGGCCGCGCCACCTGCCGACAAGGGCATTCAGATCCACTTCGGGCCGTCCAATTACACCGACACGACCGAGACCGCGAAGTACACCCTCGCCCCCGGCGAAGAGTTCAACGCGTACGGCATCGCGTCGATCGGGACGGCCGAGGACAAGTGGTACAACCGGGTGACGATCCACATGCGGCCGGGTTCGCATCACCTGATCAACACGGTTGTGACGGGCGACAACTTGCCGGTGGGCTTCTCGACGGGCGGCTGCCCCGGCACGCAAATCGCCGGTTTTCCGGGCACGCAGAACCTCGTCTACGACAGCCCGCCGCAAGGCATTCCCGCGCCGGAAAACGTCGGCATGGGCGGCGAGTTGCCGGGTAACGCGAGCCTCTGTCTGAACTACCACGCGTACAACACCACGAACATCACGCACCTCCGCGAGGTATGGATGAACGTCTATTTCGTCGATGCATCCGAGGTAACGCAGAAGGAGCAATCGGTGTTCGTCCTTGCCGGTCCGTTCCAGGGCATTCCGCCGGGGACGAAGACCGAGCTCAAGGCGAGCGCCGACATCACCGAGGACGGACGCATCGTGTCGCTCTTCGGTCACCGTCATGTGTACACGGATCGCTTCGCGGTCTGGAAGAACGAGGAGCTCGTGTACGACTCGTGGAGCTGGCAGGAAGCCGCGGTGTTCGACTACGACAGCATCACCAACAATCCGGCGCCGAACCCCACCGCCAAGACCGACGGCGCGGTGTCGGGCGATCTCGACGTCAAAGCGGGCGATAAGGTTTCGATCGAGTGCGACGTGAACAACACGTCGAGCCAGACGTTGACGTTCAAGAACGAACTCTACGGCGGCGAAATGTGCATCTTGTTCGGCTCGTCGCTCAACACCTCGGTTCGGTCGGTCGGCGGCGTAGCAGCGACGCCGCTCGAGGACGGCGGCAAGTCGGCCGACGCGCCCGACGCGAATTAGCGGAGGCGATTCGGAACGCCGGCGTTGAATCGTCAGCGCCGCTCTCGGCAATGCCTCGATTCGACGGAGTCGGGGCATCGTCGTTTTCGTCAGTCGCGGTGGTCCGCATGCTCCTGTCGCGTCGCCGCATAGCGGACGTAAGCCCGGAGATCCGGCATCGCGAGAAGGTCGTCCGGCGTTCGTTCGAGGGTCGCTAGCGCGCCGGCGAGGTCGCGGTCGGCGAGCTCCGCCGCCACCACGTGCGGCAGCCACTCCGGCGCGGTGCGCTCGGCGGGCGTCAGCTGCGCTAGCACGCGCTGCACGTCAGGGTCGCTCCCGAGGAGAAGCAACGGCGCGAGCCGATGCGGCACGCCGTGAAGCACCGCGTGGAGCACCCGCGTCGTTCGCGCGACGGTCGGCGACGACGAAAGGAGGTCGTCGAGGAGCCGCTGTCCTTCGAACTCGCCGAGCGATGCTCGTCGCAGCGACTCCGGGAACAACGACGCGACGAGACGGCTGTCCTGAAAGCGCGACCGCGACGAGCGCGTGTCGTGCCACTCGGCGAGGAGAGCTTCGGATTCGGTGGCATCCGTCGGCGGACCGAGCCGCTTCGGCCAATCGTCGACGAGCGGCGGCGTGTCCGACGTGAGCGCATTCAGATAATCGGCGTCTCCGACGAACAGCGCGCCGAGCTGCGACGGCGCTTCGAACCCGATGGCGGCGAGCTCGCGGCTCACCTTCGGGTCTTCCCATTGTGCGACGAATCGTGCGTCGCTCACCGGACCGCGGGCGTTCCGCGTTCCGAGCAACATGAAGTTATCGGCCGTCCCGCGCCAGAGCGAGCAATCCGCGAACGCGTCGCAAAAGGCGCGAACGATGGCTTTTCCGGAGCTCGCCGACAGGTTCATCATCGGGAGCCAGTAGGTCGCCATTCCGCCGTCCCGGAGTCGCCCGTACACGAGCTGAAAATACTCGCTCGTATAGAGGCTCACGACTCCCGCCATGATCGGAGGCGGCGGTTCGCCGGTGATCAGATCGTAGCGTTCGTTCGTGCTCCGGAGAAAAAAGCGCGCGTCTTCGATGTGGACGCGCACGCGCGGGTCGGCGAGCGGGTCCGCTCCCACTCGCGTCACGAGCCGGCGGCTCATCTCGAGCATGTCGGTGGACACGTCGACGACGTCGATCGCGCGGAGCTCCGGCGTGTCGGTCAGCGTCTGCGCGGTATTGCCGATCCCGTAGCCCACGACGAGCGCCCGTTCGACGTGCGGGTGAACGGCGAGCGGCAGCACCGCGAAGAGTTTCATGTAACGCCGCCCCGAAAAGCCGTTCATCGTCATCGAGTAGGCGTTCGTCGCGACGTGGTCGAAGCGGGCTTTGCCGTGGATACGGTGCACGACGTGAATCAACGTCGCCGTCTGCCCTTCGCGGACACTTTCGAGCACATCGGACGGCAATTGCCAGCGCGCCGCCGAAGTGCGGATGTAGTCGCGCTGCATCGCTCCGAAGGGAAATCCGAAGCAGCCGAGCGCGAACAAGGCCGGCGCGATCAGCCGGGCCCTTTCGAACGCGGCGCCGCCGAAAGCGAGCACGAGCCCGACCACGCCGTAGGCCGCGAGCAGCGCAAAGAGCGACCGCTCCATACCGATCGTCGGAAGGAGCGCCAGGCCGCCGAGCAGCGACCCGAGCGCCGCGCCGATCGTATTGTAGAACAGGAGCCGCCCCGCCGTGGCCACGTCGCTGGTCGAAACTCGACGTAACGCCGCGCCGATGAGCGTGAACACCACGCCGGAAGCGACCGCGGTGGGCACGACGAGAACCGCCGCGAAACGTGCCATCGTCCCGGCGCTCTGATAGGGTGTGAGCGTCCCTTCGGCGAAATGCGGAAACGCGCGATACGCCGCGACGCCGAGGATCCCCGCGCCGTACGCGACCCACGACGCCTCCGTCGATGATGCCCAGTTCTTCCGTGCCATCCAGGCACCGACGAAGCCGCCCGCCGCGATGCCGGTGAGAACGAGCGCGAGCACGACCGCGAAGATGAGCGGCGTTTCGTTCAGAAAGAGCATCAGAAATCGAAGCCAGACGACCTCCAAGCCGAGGAGCAGCATCCCCGAGCCGAATCCAGCGACGTAGAGCGGCCATCGCTTCACGGAGAGAACCGGAGACGCGATCGGTACCGGGGACGGCTGCGACGACGCTTCGCGCTGTCCGGGTAATAGAGTGCCGCTCGACTGACTTGACGCGGCTTCTTTGGATTGGCGCGCGTCACGTCGCGACACGACGATGACAGCTCCCGCGGCGGCGAGATCGACGGCGCCCGCGATGAAGGCGGAACCCCGAATTCCGCACGATTCGAGCAAGAACGTCTCGGTCCCCACTACGCCGACCACGGCGCCAAGGGTGTTGATCCCATATAAAAACCCCAGCACCGAGCCGAAGTTCGGCATGGCGCTCGTCCCCGCCGAAACCAGGACGGGCAACGTCATGCCGAGCGCCGTCGACGGCACGAGGAGCAGGACGAAGGCGAACGAAAACCGGAGCGCATGAAGAACCGCCGGCGCGTGCTCGAACACGCGCGCGAGCGGCGCGAACAAGGCGCCGATGTCGGGGAGCAGCACGACGAGCAGCGGGCCGCTCACTGCGACCGCGAGCTCGAGAGCGGCGTACGAAAGCAAAGGACGACGGAAACGCCGCAGCCACCGCGCGGCGAAGAGCCCGCCGAGAGCAAGCCCGGCCATGAACGCCGACAAGACGAGGCTCGACGCCACGATGCCGTTGCCGAGACCGAGCCCGGCCTGACGAAACCAGAGCGTCTCGAACACGAGCGCGCTCGCGCCCGACGCGAAGAAAATGGCTCCGAGAACCCAGAGACGTCGCACGCGTAGAGACTACACGGGCCTCGCCGGTGCCGTACGCGACGAATGTGGTCCCCGGCCGCGGCCCGGATGCGATCCGCGACCGGCGACTTCGTTACTCTCTGACGACGACGGTCGTGCCTTCGGCGGTCTCGGGCCCGACGTTGATGCCGTGCCAGCCGGGGGGAAGTTCGGGTTCCGTCCAGTTGAAGACGTAGCGCGCGTCGATGGGGCTCAGGTTGATGCACCCGTGGCTTCGCGGAATGCCGAACACGTCGTGCCAGTAAGCGCCGTGAATGGCGTAGCCCGACGCGAAGTATTGGATCCAGGGCACGTCGCGGAGCTCGAAGTTCTGTGAACCGCGTCGCATCGTGATGCCGTACTCGGGATGGCGGCCTTTCTTGATGTTCTCGAGGCGCCGTTGATCGTCGTCGTCGAGCTCCTTTCCGTCTTTTTCCGCCGCTTTCAGGCGTTCGACGGTCGACATCGCCTCGGCCGAGATTTTCGGAGCCGATTCGACGGTGCGCTGGCCGCCGAGGACCGCCGAATTCTCCTCGGAGTCCATCGCGGCCGCGATGTGCTTGCTGCGGATGTGAAACTCGCCGCGCGGCGTCGACTTGGTCGTCTTGGGGTCGCCGAGGCGGTCTTGCCCCGTCGACACCAACGTGGCGAACACTGCGTGCCGTCCTTCGTAAAGCACCAGAGTCTGTTCGGTGATCGACACGTCGATCCACCGCTGCCCCTTGTCGGCCGCCTCGGGCCACGACGGCGGATCGGCGACGATACCGAGATCGTCGGCCTTGAGCCAGCGCGTCGCGTCACCGCGCGTCTGATAAAACCGCGTACCCTGCTTCATGCGCGCCGTGCCGGTGAGCGGCACGATCGCACGGAGCGGCACGGCGTCGGCGGGCTTCGCGACGTCCTTGTTCTTGATGAGCTTCCACGTCGTGACGTCGCGCTTGTTGACGAACGCGAACGGCATCGGCAAGTGCGCCGTGATCTCGGTGCCGTGAAACATCGAGGCGGCGTCCGGCTTCACCTTGGTCGCCGGAATGAGCCGGAGATCGACCGTCACCGCGAAGCGCCGCTCGAAATCGCCGTCTTTCGCGACGAACGCGTCGACGAACGAGAGCCCGGTCTTGCGCCGCACGCGATCGGCGAAAACGGCGTACTGGGGCACGTCGTAGCCCGACACGTTCGCGACCTTGCGGCCGCCGTCGAGCCACCACGGAATGGGCTCGTCGGTTTTTCCGCCGAGGATCTCGTTGCCGTCGAGCTCCGATGAGAGCTTTCGCGGCGCCCCGAACGCGATGCCGACCCGCGGATAGCCCTTTGCGTCGAGCGGCACGTCGTTCGCGCCGAGGGAGACCCGCTGCACGTCGAGCTTGTTGTCGTCGAACCATTTCAGGTGATCGTCGAGTTGAAATTCGCTCTTTTCTTGCTCGTCGTGAGTCGGAACCTTGAGGTACTCGGGCGACGTGGCTCGAACGAAGCCGTACTGGTACGGCAACGGCTTCGAGAGATCCGGCCCCGTCGACGCGGCGCGTACGATGGGCGTGTCCATCTCAGTGGTCACTTCCTCGGTGCAGACGTAACCGAGCGGGTACACGTGATAAAAGCTTCCCTTGCACCCCTTCCCTTCGACGGCTTCGGCGTCGCGCCGCACGTGGCGTCCGAGGCGGATGTACCCGAGCTTCCGAGACGCCACGTCGGGCAGCTTGTAAATCGTCGCCGCGATCACCGTCGCTGCGACTTCGGGGCCCGACGAGGCAGCCGCCCCTGCCGCCCGCGACCCGCCTGCGTCGCTCGCCGCCGACGCCGCGGCGACCACCCCATCGGCCGACGCACTCGCCGATTCGGCCGCGGAGCCCGGCGTGGGCGTTTTGTGACCGCACCCGGGTGCAAGCCACAGTACCGCCGCGGCAGCGAAAAACACGACCCGCTCTGAGGTCATCGGGGCGACGGTTTAGCCGCTCGACGCCGCGCGGTCGACTCCTTCGCCGACCTGATTGCGGAGCCACCGCGCCCAGGTACCCTAAGCGCTCCCCCATGCAGGTCACCGTCAATGGCGAGTCGCGCGAAATTCCCGACGGACTCACCGTTCGCGGCTTGATCGAACACCTCGGCCTCGACGACGGCCCGGTCGCCGTCGAAAAAAACCGCGAAGTGGTCCCCCGCGCCGCTCACCCCGCCACGAGCGTCGCCCCCGGCGACGTCATAGAAATCGTCCACTTCGTCGGCGGCGGTTGATCCGCTTCGGGTTTGGGGCAGCACGACCTCTCTCATCGGCGCGCCCGGAAAGCTCGAGTCAGATGCGCCGCGTCGAGCGAGAACCGGAGCGGAGCGTACTTGAGTACGTGAGCACCGGAAGCGCAGCGAGACCAGGCAGATGGCCGAGATCTCCGGGCGTCCTTCCCCGTCGCATCAACGATAATTCCGGGCGAGCTCGATGTAGTGGTGCGCGCTGGCGCGGCCCATGAGCCATTCGCCTTCGTTGAGCTCGCGAACGACTTTGCCGGGTTGCCCGCGGACGAGGGAACGCGGCGGAATGACGGTCCGCGGCGTGACGACCGTGCCGGCGGCGACCAGGGATTCGGCACCGATGTCGGCGTTGTCGAGGATGACCGAGCCCATGCCGATGAGACAGCCGTCGCCGATTTTGGCGCCGTGGAGGATCACGCCGTGACCGATGGTGACGTATTCGCCGACGTCGGTGTTCGAGACGCCGGTCGTCGTGTGAACGCACGAGAGATCTTGGACGTTCGTGCCGCGACCGATGTGGATCCACCCGACGTCGCCGCGAAGCACCGCGCCGAACCACACGTTGACGTCCTCGCCGAGCACCACGTCGCCGATCAACGTGGCGTTGTCGGCGATGAACGCGCCCGCCGGGATCTCCGGGGTTTTGCCTAAGTAAGGACGAATGAGGGCCATCACATCACCGGAAGATTGCGCCGGGCGCGTGGGGCGTTGGCAAACGCGAGGGGAAGACGAAGCTTTTTTCGCTCGAGCTCGCCGGAAAGCGAATTTTTGAAGGCGCGCACGATGCGAACGTCCACGATCTCGCCGAGCTGCTCGGGCGACGCATCGAAGTGGACGATCTCGTTGCGCTCCGTTCTTCCGGTATAGGCGCCGCTCTTCCCCTGCCCCTCGACGAGCACGCTTTGGAAGGTACCCACCAAATGAGCAAGGTGCGCCTGGCGGGTGCCATCGACCAGCTCGATGAGCTCGGCGAGGCGCGCCGATTTCTCGTCTTCGGAAACGTCGTCGTCGAGCTTCTGCGACGGCGTTTGCGGCCGTTCGGAGTACTTGAATGCGAACACGCCCGAGTAACCGACGCGGCGCATGAGCGCGAGCGTCGCTTCGAAGTCTTCGCGCGTCTCTCCCGGAAACCCGACGATGACGTCGGTGGAGAGCGAGAGACCCGGCACTGCGTCGCGGAGCATCGTGACGCGCTCGACGTACTCGTCGACCGTGTAGCGCCGGATCATCCGCTTCAAGACGCGGTCGCTTCCGGATTGCACGGGCATGTGAACGTGTCGCGCCAGCACGGGAAGATCGGCGTGGGCTTGAGCGAGCGCGGGCGTCAGATGCCTCGGATGTGGGCTCGTGTAACGAAGTCGTCGAAGCTTCGGGGTCGCGGCGGCGATGGCTCGGAGCAATGCCGGAAATTCGCTGTCGTCACCGTCGGCACGGCGCACTTTCTTCCACTGTGCGTCGAGGGCGTCGAAGGCCGTCGATGGTGGGTTCGCGAGGCGCCGTTCGGGGTCGCGATAGCTGTTCACCGTTTGCCCGAGGAGCGTGATTTCGCGCACGCCGGCCTCGACCCACCGCGTGACTTCGTCGAGGATCTCCGTCGACGGGCGATAGCGCTCGGGCCCGCGTGTGGCGGGGACGATGCAGAACGAGCAGCGCTCGTTGCAGCCCTTCATCGTCGTCACGAATGCGGTGACCTTGCCGCCGCCGACCACGGGTTCCGCTGCAAGGAAATGTGGGGTCTCGGTATCGAAGACGGTGCTGACGCGACGGCGGCCGTGCTCGACGTCGCGGAGTAACTCCGGTAGTTCTCGCAGATTGTCCGGACCCACGATGACGTCCACCGCAGGCATGCTTTTCAGGAGCCGCTCGCCTTCTTGCTGAGCGACACACCCCGCGACGGCGAGCACCAGCTCGGGCCGCTGCTCCTTCAGCATCGCGAGGCGCCCGACTTCGCTCCGGAGCTTGTGCTCGGCCTTGTCTCGGACGCTGCAGGTGTTCAATACGATCAGCGTCGCGTCGTCGAGTCCGTCGGCGTCGCTATACCCTGCAGCACGGAGCACCTCGGAGAGCCGCTCCGAATCGTGCTGATTCATCTGGCAGCCGAAGGTCGTGACCGTAAAACGAGCCATGCCGAAGTCGGCGCCACCCTAAATCAGGGCGCGGCGTTGTGCCACCGAGATGGCGTTTTATGATGGGAGACTCGCTCGAACCGGACGTTGACCTCGGCCCCCGCCGTCCCTTACGTTCCGCTCCGAGTCGAAAGGCGACGCCTCGACCATGACTGAGCGGTTCAATAGCCTCGTAGACCTACTCGAAATGAGCACGCGGCGGTTCTCCGCGAAGCCGCTCTTCGGGACCAAGACCGGCGGGGCGTGGCGGTGGATCGCCTACGACGAGTTCCGCAAGGACGTCGACCGATTCCGCGCCGCGCTCGGGCAACTCGGCGTCGGTCGCGGCGATCG
The DNA here is from genome assembly GCA_036271175.1 of Polyangiaceae bacterium. Taxonomy (GTDB): domain Bacteria; phylum Myxococcota_A; class Polyangia; order Polyangiales; family Polyangiaceae; genus DASZVB01. The sequence continues at coordinate 28,658 of DATBBD010000187.1, forward strand.
CGTCGCGATCGTCGCCAACGACTCGGTGGAGTGGGCCATCGCCGCCTACGCGACGTTCGGCCGCGCCGCAGCCTTCGTGCCCATGTACGAGGCCGAAGCCCCCGAAGAGTGGGAGTTCATCATCCGCGACTGTGGCGCCCGAGTCGTCATCGGCGGAACGCGCCGCGTCTACGACAAGCTCGTCGAGATGAAGCCGCGGCTTCCGTCGCTCGAGCACGTGATGGGCATCGCCCTTCCCGACACCGACGAAAACTCGTTCCGCTCGCACCTCATTCGCGGAGGGCCGAACCCCGTCGAGACGGCGCGGCCCGGCCCCGACGATCTCGCCGCGTTCGTGTACACCTCGGGCACCACGGGTAACCCGAAAGGCGTCATGTTGAGCCACGGCAACATATGCTCGAACGTGAACGCGGTGCGGCAGCTGTTCCCCTTCGAGGCCGACGAGCGCTCGCTCGCGTTCTTGCCCTGGGCGCACGCGTTCGGTCAGACCTGCGAGCTGCACCTGATGGTGTCGGTCGGCGGCTCGATGGCGATCAACGACGACGTCTCGAGGCTCGTCGACAACCTCGCCGAGGTGCGCCCGACGATTCTGTTCGCCGTTCCGCGCGTGTTCAATCGCATCTACGACGGCGTGAATCATCAAATGAACGGACGCCCTCGCGCGATTCGCGAGCTGTTTCACCTCGGCGTTCGCGTCGCGACGCAGAAGGCGCGAGGGCGCGCGCCGAATTTGCTCGAAGAGGGCGCGCTCGCGCTCGTCGACCGAATCATCTTCTCGAAGGTCCGCGCGCGTTTCGGCGGCCGCTTGAAGTGGGTGGTGAGCGGCAGCGCGGCACTCAACTCCGAAGTCGCGGAGTTCATCGACGCGCTCGGCATCCAGGTCTACGAAGGGTATGGCCTCTCCGAGACCAGCCCGATCGTGACGACGAATTGCCCGGGGCAACGCCGGATCGGCAGTGTCGGCAGAGTGATTCCCGGCGTTCGCATCGACATCGACCGAGAGAAAACCGGTGATCCGAAGATCGGCGAGATCGTCGTTCACGGGCCCAACGTGATGCTCGGCTATCACGATCGACCCGAGGAGAACGCCGCGGTGCTCACCGCCGACCGGGGCCTGTGCACCGGAGATCTCGGCTATCTCGACGGCGACGGCTATCTGTACGTCACCGGTCGCATCAAGGAGCAGTACAAGCTCGAGAATGGGAAATACGTCGCGCCCGTGCCGCTCGAAGAAGAGCTGAAGCTGTCGCCGTACCTGAACAACGTCATGGTCTACGGCGCGAACAAGCCATACAACGTCGCGCTCGTGGTGCTCGATCGCGATGCCGTCGATCGGTGGGCGAAATCGGAAGGCCTCACCGTGAGCGATCCGGCTCACGACGACCGCGTGCGCGAGCTCATCACGCGCGAGTTCGAGCAGCGGGGCGCGGGGTTCAAAGGGTACGAACGCCCGAAGAAATTTCTCCCGATTGTCGAAGAATTCACGGTCGAAAACGGGATGTTGACGCCCACCTTGAAGCTCAAGCGCCGGAAGGTGCTCGAGAAGTACCAAGGAGCGCTCGATTCGCTGTACGGCCGCGGCGGTTGACGCCCGGGTGGGCATTCTTGACAAGCCCGATGCGTGAATGCATATCCGAGGCGTGAAGCTCTCGAAAAAGGGCCGCTATGCGGTTCGGGCGTTGTTCGACATCGCCTTCAACAACGAGGGCCAACCGACTCAAGTGAAAGACATCGCCGAACGGCAGACCATCCCGGCGCGCTTTCTCGAACAGATCTTTCAGGACCTGAAACGCGCGGGCATCGTCGCGTCGAAGCGGGGCCCGCAAGGCGGTTACAGCCTGGCGCGGCTGCCCGAGCGCATCAGCCTCGGCGACGTCGTCCGGGCGCTCGAGGGCGCGATCGCGCTCGCCGAAGAAGGCGCGACCGACAAGGGGCCCCCGTCGCGCCGCGTCACGGACGCGGTCTTTCGCGATCTGTCGGCGAGCATTCAGCGGTGCTTCGACGACGTGAGCATTTCCGACATCTGCACCCGCGCCGAGGAGCTCGGCATGCACCGTCCAGGCACCCAGCGTCAGGCCTATGTCATCTGAGCTCCCGCCACTTCCGAAGCATCCGCGGGTTTTTCGGAGCCTCCTCGAGCTGATCGGCGACACGCCTCTCATCGAGATCCCGCTCGATCGCGCCGAGCCGCGCGCGACCCTCTTCGGCAAGCTCGAGTCGGCGAATCCGGGCGGCTCCGTCAAAGACCGCATCTGCCTCGCCATGATCGAAGCCGCGGAGCGCGACGGAAAACTCGGGCCGGGCGGCGTCGTCATCGAGCCGACCAGCGGCAACACCGGCATTGGTCTCGCCCTGGTCTCTGCCGCGCGTGGATACCGTTGCGTGCTCACCATGCCCGCGAGCATGAGCCTCGAACGGCGCGCCCTCCTCGGCGCGCTCGGCGCAGAGGTCGTGTTGACGCCGGAAGATCAACAACTCGCCGGCGCGATCGAAAAATCCGCCGCGCTCGCCCGAGAGACGCCCGGCGCGTTCATGCCGCAACAGTTCGACAACGCGGAGAACCCCAAGGTCCACTACGAGACGACCGCCCGGGAAATTCTCTTCGCGATGGGCGACACGCCCATCGACGCCTTCGTCGCGGGAGTCGGAACCGGCGGCACGATCACCGGCGTCGGCAAAGCGCTCCGCGAACGGTACCCGGAGTGCCGGATCGTCGCGGTCGAACCCGAGTCGTGCGCGACGATCTCGCGCGGCGAGCGGGGCCCGACGAAAATTCAAGGCCTGGCCGCCGGCTTCGTCCCGCGAAACTACGATCGCGCGGTCGTCACCGAAGTGCGCACCGTCACCGACGAGCTCGCTTATCGCACGACGCGACGGCTCGCACGCGAAGCCGGGCTCCTCGCCGGAATCAGCAGCGGCGCCGCGGTGGCCGTCGCGCTTGCCGTGGCGCGCGACCTCGGCCCGGGTAAGAACGTCGTCACCGTGCTGCCGGACACCGGCGAACGCTACTTCAGCCTCGATGAATACTTCATCTCCTGATTCGAACGGCTTCGCGCACGCGACGGCGCTCGTCGTCGGCGTGGGCGGCCTCGGTTGCCCCGCGGCGTCCACGCTCGTCCGAGCCGGCGTCGGTCGCGTCGTGCTCGTCGACGACGACCTCGTGGACGAGACGAACCTGCACCGTCAGATACTCTTCGGCGAAGACGACGTTGGACGAGACAAGCTCGACGCCGCGCGCCGCGCCCTTTTGAAAGCGAACCCGGCGGCGCGCATCGACTTGGTGCGGAGCCGATTTCTTCCGGACAACGCATGCGAGCTCGCTCGTTCCGCAGACGTGGTCGTCGAAGGCGCCGACAACTACGCGACGAAGTTTCTCGTCGCCGACGCGTGCCGCATCGAAGAGCGACCCGTCATTCACGGCTCCGCCGTGCGCTGGCGTGCGACGGCCTGGGCCGTCGGTTCGCGCGGCGCGCCGTGCTACCGGTGCTTGTTCGAAGATCTGCCGGCCGGCGAAGCTCAACCCAATTGCGCCGAGGCCGGGGTGATGGGTCCCGTCGTCGGCATTGCCGGCGCGTTGATGGCCGATCTCGCCTTGCGCGTGCTCGCCGGCGATGCCTCGGCGTTCGGTACCATCCACACCTTCGACGGGCTCGCCGACCGCCTACGCGCGGTGGGCGTCCAGCCGCGCGACGCTTGCGCGCTCTGCGGCCCGCGTCGCAGCATTTTCGACATCGACGAAGCGCGGTACACGGGTACGAGTTGCGCTGCTTGAAAGGAAACGACAATGGCCGTCACGATCCGCATTCCCACCCCGCTCCGCACCCTCACCGGAGGCGAAGACCAAGTTCCCATCGAGGGCTCCACCGTGAAGCAGGTCATCGAAAACCTCGAGGCACGTCATCCCGGCATTCGCGACCGACTGCTCGACGAAAAAGGCGTGCGCCGATTCGTGAACATCTACGTCGGCGACGAGGACATCCGCTTTCTCGACGGCCTCGAGACGCAGCTCAAGGGCGGCGAAGAAGTGAGCATCGTCCCAGCCATCGCCGGCGGCGGATGAGCGACGCTTTGGACCGCTATAGCCGCCAGCGGCGGCTCGCCGAGGTCGGTGACGCCGGGCAAGCGCGCATCGAGCGCGCCCAGGCGGAAGTGCTGGGCACCGACGGCGCGTTGACGGAGGTGTCTTACCTCGCGCGCGCCGGAGTCGGCTCGGTCACCGTGATCCCCGATGTGGAATCGACGCCGTTTTTGCATGCGTCGTGGTTTCGCTACGACGCGACGCGCACGTTCGGTGCGGGCGCGTGGCGCGCACTCGCGACGTTGCGCGGCGCTCTCGGAGTCGACACGCCGTGACCCTCCGGCTCGCGCGCTCGAAGCGGCTCGGCTCGGTCCTCGAGGCGGTCGGGAACACGCCGCTACTCCGACTGGAAAAAGTCGCGCGCTCGGCGCCGAGCGTCGAGGTGTATCTCAAGCTCGAGTTCGCGAACCCCGGTGGCTCCGTGAAGGATCGGCCGGCCCTCCGCATGCTTCAGGATGCGATCGACGACGGCAGGCTCACCTCCGACAAAATCGTCATCGATTCGACGAGCGGGAACACCGGCGTCGCGTACTCGCTCATGGGCGCCGCGCTGGGGCTCCGCGTTCAGCTCGTCATGCCGAAGAACGTGACGAAGGCGCGCAAAGACATCACGCAAGCGTTCGGCACGGAGCTGATTTACAGCGACCCGATGGAAGGTTCCGACGGCGCGATTCGCCTCGTTCGCGAGATCGTCGCGAAGAACCCCGACAAGTATTTCTACCCCGATCAGTATTCGAATCCGTCGAATCCCCTCGCCCACTACCTTGGCACCGGCGGGGAAATCCTCGACGCGCTCGGCGATCGCATCACGCACTTCGTCACCGGTCTCGGAACGAGCGGCACGCTCATGGGAACGACGCGCCGTCTTCACGAGCACACGCGCAACGTGCATTGCTCGGCCATGGAACCCGCCGAGGCGCTGCACGGCCTCGAAGGGTTGAAGCACATGGGCTCGAGCCTCGTGCCGGCAATCTACGACCCGCACACCCCCGACGAGATCGTCCAGGTGACGACCGACGAGGGATGGGACATGACCGATCGGCTCTCCGCCGAAGAGGGCTTGCATGTCGGGCACTCGACGGGCGCGAACGTCTTCGCCGCCGTTCGCATCGCGAACGAGCTTCACCGGACGCAAGGCGGCGGTTGCGTGGTGACGATCGCGTGCGATCGCGGCGACCGCTACTTCGGCCCCATGAAGTGGGAAAAGAAGTACATTTGGTGACGCGCGACGTCTTCGAAAGGATCCGATGAAGCCTGCGTGGATTTTCGGAAATGTGCGTCTCCCGGCGTCCGTCTTTCAGGTGATCGAGCGCGCGGGCCGAGAAGCGTACGGGCGCAACGAAGAGGCGTGCGGCTTCGTCTCCGGACCCGCGGACGATCCGCTGCTCGCCGACCAGGCCGTCGAGCTCGAAAACCTCGCGAACAAGTATCACCGCGTCGACCCCGAATCGCATCCGCGGACCGGACGCGAGTACTTCAAGATCAACGCCTTGAAATTCGAGCGCTCGATCGCCGAAGGCGTGAAGAGCGCGCACCCGGTGAAGGTATTTTTTCACTCGCACCTCGACTGCGGCGCGTATTTCAGCGCTGAAGACGCGGCGAGCATGACCATGGGCGGAACCGGCGACCCCTCGTTCGAGCTCGCCTACCTC